>JANMWW010000003.1:0-2555 GCA_031394155.1 Chloroflexota bacterium
GACAAGACGGCCGTGTCGCTGCTGCTGATCCCTCCGATCGTCTACGACTGGATGGTCATCGGAGGTCAAGCCCTCGTGACGGCGCCATTCGCGTTGCGCCGGCGCGCGGAGGTGGCCGAGGTCTGGTCGACGAAGCGCGGCACCGTGCTTGTCGTCGGGATCATCAGCCGTCTGTCGTACCTGTTGATGCTGACCGCACTGGCGATCAGCCCGGTGTCGTACGTCGCGCCCGCGCGCGAGACGGGGATCTTGTTCGGGACGCTGCTCGGCGCGCGCGTCCTCGCGGAGGGGAACACCTCGCGCCGAGTGGTCGCGTCTGTCGCGATGGTGCTCGGGATCGTTCTGCTGGCGCTCGGCTCGTTTCCTCTTGAGACTCGGCGACCAAAATGACTAAGGAGATCGATGTGATGACTCGCACGACCGTCAACCCCGAGGGAATGCCCGCACCGAAGAGTCCGCTCTCGCCAGGCGTGCGGTGGGGGAATGTCCTCTACGTCTCTGGCCAGACGGCTCCAGAGGCTGCGGGCGTCGAAGCGCAGACGCGTGCCGTCCTAGAGAAGCTCGGAGCGATCCTTCGTGCCGGCGGGAGTGACTACGCGAACGTGCTCCGCTGCGGCGTGTATCTCTCGGATATTCGGACGTTCGAAGCCATGAATGTCGTGTACCGCGAGTTCTTCTTGAGCGCCCAACCCGCGCGCTCGACGATCGAGTGCAAGATGGCGGATCCCGGGATCCTGGTGGAGGTGGACTGCGTCGCTGGGGTCCTTTAAGCGGGTAGGAACGTGAGAAGGCGATCGAATAGACCCGCGCCGGAGCGCACGCGCCTCGGTCCAAGCGCGATGAGTTCGCGCGGTGCCCCGCCTTCTGGCAGCCCGAAGCGCACGCGGCCTGGCTCGAGCGCGTCGATCGCCTGGTACCAGCGCAACAGAGAGTCGCGCAGGACGACGTGGGTCTCGAAGTTGCGTCTCGTGCGTGTCGCGTCGGCGTCGCGGCGCGCGCGCAGTGTTGCGATGTCGATGTCGGCGACGAGGAACACGTCCGCGAGCGCGAAGCGTCCAGCCGCGAACGCTTCACGCGCGACGTCGCGCTGCATCGTCCACGAGGACTCGCTCGCGCGTCCGGTCTTCCAGAGCGTCCAGACGAAGTGCAGCTTGAAGGGGTCCGTGTCGACGATCACGAGTCCGTCGCGCCGCTCGCGTTCGAGCACTTCGTTCCACCTCGCGACGTTGCGCTCGACCCAGAAGCGCGCTTCGGCCTCCGGGTCGGTCGGTACGGTCGCGTGGTCAGGGAGGGCCTCGAGGAGGGCATGTGGGCCTCCGCGGCGCTCACACCAGGTCGTCTTGCCAGCGCCCGAGGGACCTTCGACCACGATGATCACGATCAGAATCTTGCGCCGCGCTATTGATTTTGGATGCGAACGTATGTACTATCTCATGCCATGAAGATCTGCAGCGGCTGCGGTGAAGTGAAGCCCCTGTCCGAGTTCCACAAGAACAAGGGGCGCAAGAGCGGCGTCAATTCGTACTGCAAACCCTGTCGCGCGGTGATCGATCACAAGCGGTACGAGGCGAAGGTCGGTAAGAACGTCCCACGTCATCCACAAGGTTCCGAGCAAGGGCGGAGTGCGTGGCTCACTGGCCTCAAAGCCGGACGACCATGTACAGACTGTGGGCGCGTCTTCCCACCTCAGGTCATGCAATGGGACCACCTACCGGGCTACGAGAAGCTTGGCGATCTCAGTGAAGATTTCTGGGGACGCCCGCGCGAGGACGTTCTCGCTGAGATTGCAAAATGCGAGCTGGTGTGCACGAATTGCCACACGATCCGTACGTTCGAGCGCAACGGTTGGGGATCCTGGTGGGTCCGTGAAGGTCAGGCCCTCTATGACGCGCTTTGGCGCTCCACTGCGGCTGCGTAGCGATGGATGCGGCCCCGCTAAGGCTCTGCGCTCGATGCGGCGAGTGGAAGACGAGCGAGGAGTTTCACAACTCGCGTACTGGTCAGTTCTCGTATTGCCGCGACTGTCGCCGTGCATACGACCGTCGGTACTACGAGGAGCGAGGCAAGCCTGCGCGGCTCGCGCGCGTGCGTGCACGTACGTTTAGCGCTCGAACGTGGATGGCATCGCTCAAGGCCGGTGTGCCATGCAGCGACTGCGGTGGAGTGTTTCCTGTCTGGGTCATGCACTGGGACCACCTCCCCGAGTTTGAGAAGACGGACGCTATCAGCGTGATGGTCACCAGCCGAACACGGGAAGCAGTTTTGGAAGAGCTCAAGAAATGCGAGCTTGTGTGCGCGAATTGCCACGTTATGCGAACGGTCGTTCGGGCCACACGCGCTGGCTGACTGTCGGGCGCCGGGAGTCGAACTGTCAGGGTGCCGGGATTTGAACCCGGGACCCCGTGCGCCCAAGGCACGTGCGCTACCAGGCTGCGCTACACCCTGTCCCTCAATTCTCGCATGCGCACCACTCCGCCTTTACGCTGACAAAACGCACCGCGCGCAGAGGACGGGAGGGTCCGCTTGTTCACGGCCTGGGGCCACTTTGTCTATCG
>JANMWW010000180.1:0-2835 GCA_031394155.1 Chloroflexota bacterium
GGCCGCGGCGGGCGCGGCATGACGCCGGCCGTCGGTGCGACGCTGCTGTTGGTGCCCATGGTCGCGCCCATCGCGCTCGCCGCGTTCGTCGGCGGCATCGCGCTCACGCGGATCGTGTCCGTCGGCTCGCTCGCCGCGGTCACGTTCACGGTGATCGGCTACCTCGTGCTCGCGGCGCTGGGCATGCTCACCTTCGATGGCGCGCACTTCACCTTCCTGGCCGGGACCGCGGCGATGGTGTTCGCGCGGCACGGCGCGAACATCCGTCGCCTTGTGGCGGGACGCGAGCCGCGTCTCGGCGCGAAGAACGCCGCGCCGTAGCCGACGATGCATCACGAGATCCGCAGCACCGCGTAGGTCGCGATCGCGCCGACGGCGGCGGATAGCAGCACCCCCCAGGCGAGATCGACGGCCGTCACGATGACCGGCCAGCCCTTCAGGGTCGCCTGGTTGGTGAGGTCATAGGTGGCGTAGGCGACGAGACCGAACAGCGCGCCGCGCCAGAGCGCGGTGCCGACGGATCCGGCGTCGATGCTCGGCATGGTCACGAACACCGTGAGGCCGATCGCATAGAGCCCGTAGAACAGCACGGCAGCGCCCCAGTTGACCTGATCGGCCATGAGGAAGCCGAGGTGCTGCCGGTAGAAACCACGGGCGACGAGCCCGAGCCAAATCCCGTCGAGCACCAGCATCGCCAGGACGGTCGCGACGAGAGCGTTCATGAGTCCTCCTTCATGATCGCGATGGCGACGACGCCCGGTCCCACGTGGGCCGCGAGCACCGGACCCGCTTCTTCGCAGAACAGCTCGGCGCAGTCGAACGCGCCGCGAGCCCAGTCCGCGAGCTCCGCGGCGATCTGCGGCGCGTTCGTGTGCACGACCGCGACCTTGACGCCCGCTCCCCCATTCACCATCTCGGTCGCGAGTTCCTTGAGCCGCGCGAGCGCCCGCGCGTGTGTGCGGGCACGCCCGATGGGTTCGGTCCGTCCGTCGACGATCCGCACGATCGGTTTGATGTGGAGCAGTGTGCCGAACAGAGCCGGCGCCGCCGGGACGCGGCCGCTCCGACGGAGGTACTCGAGCGTATCGACGTACGCGAAGATCCGCGGCTTTCCCGCCAGGCGCTGCGCGAGCGCGACCGCGTCGTCGAACGAGCAGCCTTCTCGGCGCGCGCGCGCCACCGCGTTCACGATGAGACCCTGCCCGCCGGAGTTCGTTCGCGAGTCGACGACGACGACCCTCGGGCCGGTCATGCGCGCCGCGGTCGTCGCGCTGACGTGCGTGCCGGACATCTCCGACGCGATCGTGATAGCGATGAGATCCTGTTGACCCCGCGCACGAGCCGCGTCGAAAAGCGCGAGCCACTCACCGGGACTGGGTTGTGACGTCGAGGGGTGATGCGCACGATCGGCGATCAGCTCGTAGAAGCGCGCGTGCGAGAGGTCGCCGTTCCCACCCGAGGTGTATGAGTCCGTCCCGATGCGCACGTGGAGCGGGGCGACGCCGATGTCCAGCGCGCGAAGGGCCCCGGCGGGCATCGTGCACGTGCCGTCGGTCAAAATGCCGAACGCTTCGCTCACGGAACGCTCACTTCCGCGCCGAGCCTACGTCCGCGACCGAGGTCGGTCGCGCATCCCGCCGCCGTGCGAGGTAGGTGCCGAGGCCCTCGGCCAGCGGCGTCAGCCGGCGCGGCATGCGCGCGAGCAGCGGCGCCGTGTCGACCGTCGCCGGCTGGTTCACGAAGTCGACCGCGTCGGGCGTGAGCGGGGGTCGTGGGAGGAGTTGCAGCGGCCGGGCCGCGAGCTTCAGCAGCCCGGCCGGAGCAGCCAGGAGCGGGCGGCGACGCCCGGCGATGCGAAGGCCCACACGGATGATTTCGCGCATCGTGAGGACATCCGGTCCGCCGATCTCGAATATCTGATCCAGCGCCGCCTCGTCGCGGACCGCGTCGGCCGCGAGCCGCGCGACATCGTCGATGAAGACCGGAGCGAGCGGCTGGCGGCCGTCTCCGGTGAGCGGGACGAAGGGCAGCCATTTCGCAAAACCGAGGAAGCGATTCAGTGCGACGTCGCGCGGCCCGTACACCCACGTCGGACGGATGATCGTGTACGGGACAGCCGACGCCCGCACCGCGGTCTCGGCGCGCCACTTCGCGCGGAACCACGAGCGCGGTGAGTCCGGAGCGGCGCCCGCCCCCGAGACGTAGACGATCCGGCGCAGACCTTTCGCGACGGCAGCCGCGACGAGACGCTCGGTCCCCTCGGCGTCGACCGCCTCGAAGGTGTGCCCCAGGCGAGGCGACTCCATTGGGGAATTGGGGAACGCGAGACTGATCACGAGCGCGTCGACCCCATCGAGCGCTCCCTCGAGGGAACTGGGATCGGTGACGTCAGCGCTCCGCGTTTCGACGTCGTCGGGCAGATCGGCCGCGGCGGGCCGGGGACGGTGCGACAGGACGATCACCCTCTCGCCCCGCATGTGAAGCTCGCGCGCGATCGCCCCGCCGACGAAACCAGAGCCCCCGGCGACGGCGATGCGAAGCGGTGCGTCCTGCGGTCGGACCTGCGGCAAGAGACGCTCGATCGCACGGCGGCGGTGGGCGAAGATCGCGGCGAGCCGGCGGCGGACCACGAGCGCGTTCAGGAGGTCGCCGAGCGGTCCGAACGGCAGCTCGTACGTGATCGAGTCGGTGATGCGCGTCCCGGTAACGTCGCCGATGCGCGCCGCGTCGAACGTGTGGGTATGCTCCCACCGCGCGTAGGGTCCGCGCACCTGCACGTCCACAAAAGCGTCCGGCGCGTCGTAGCGCGTGATCTCGCTCACCCAAGCCGTCGAG
>JANMWW010000044.1:0-17564 GCA_031394155.1 Chloroflexota bacterium
ACGTCGTACGGGATCAGACGACAGTGATGCGCTTGCGACCACGCGCGCGACGAGCGGCGAGTACCCTGCGGCCACCAGTCGTTTTCATGCGCGCGCGAAAACCATGCACACGCGCGCGACCACGCGTCTTCGGCTGATAAGTGCGCGTCACGATGAATCCCATCTCCCCGGAGCGGCGGTGAAATGCATTGTCAAGTGGTGGATGAAGCTGAGGTGTGCGTTCAGTCTATATCCACGACCGCGTGTGCGTCCGTTGCATGGTTGCCTGCCCATTCGAGCCGGTGCTACTGTTCGGCGGCTTCCAGCGGGCGGACCTCGAACTTATTTTTGTTCATCGGTGTGGGATCTGCGCATCGCGTTTTGTGGGGAGCGTCGTGTTCGAGCGGAGAGAAGGCGAGCCGTTGAACCTGAAACAGCTGTGGTCGGCCGCCCTGGGCGAGATCCAACTCAACCTGTCGAAGGGCAACTACGACACCTGGTTCAAAGACACCGCCATCGTCTCCGAAGAGGACGACGTCTTCATGATCGGCGTACCGAACGCGTTCGCGCGCGAGTGGCTCGAGAACAAGTACCGCACGCAGGTGCGTGAAACGCTACAGCGCCTGCTCTCGCGCACGGTCGACGTGCGTTTCGTCAACATGACCGCCGCGTCGGCTCGGTCGGACCGCCCGGTCGCGTCGGTGCCCGGTGGAGGCATGCCGCCGGCCTCCGGAAACGCCACCGAACGGCCCCGCGACAACGCCCTGGGGGCCCTCCTCAACCCTCGCTACACGTTCTCGACGTTCGTCGTTGGCTCGAATAACCGACTCCCACACGCCGCGGCGCTGTCCGTCGCCGAGCGGCCCGGGCACTCGTACAACCCGCTCTTCATCTACGGCGGATCCGGCCTGGGCAAGACCCACCTCATGCACGCGATCGGCCATGCCGTCATCAGCCGCCACCCGAAGAAGCGCGTCGCCTATGCGACAAGCGAGAAGTTCACGAACGAATTCATCAACTCGATCCGCGCGCAGAAGGGCGAGGAGTTCCGCGAGCGCTATCGGCGCATCGACGTGCTGCTCATCGACGATATCCAGTTCCTCACTGGAAAAGAGGGGACGCAGGAAGAGTTCTTCCACACGTTCAACGCTATCCACGAGGAGGGTAAGCAGATCGTGCTTTCGAGCGACCGGCCTCCGAAAGCGATCGAGCGTCTGGAGGATCGACTGCGCTCGCGCTTCGAGTGGGGTCTCATTGCCGACATCTCGAGCCCGGACCTGGAAACACGCATCGCCATCCTGCGGGCCAAGGCGGAGATCCAATCAGTGCCAGTGCCGCCGCCGGTCATCGACTTCCTCGCGCAGCGCATCGTGTCGAACGTGCGCGAACTCGAGGGCGCGCTCACGCGGATCGTCGCGTACGCCACGCTGAACGCGGTGCCGGTCACCACGCAACTCGCGCAGGAGATCCTGCAGAACATCCTCTACAACCCGCGACAGAAGACGCTTTCGCCCACGAAGATCGTCGAGACGGTCGCCCGCTATTACGGCGTGCCGGCAGAGCAGCTACGCGGGAAGGCACGCGATAAGCAGATCGTGCTTCCGCGACAGATCGCGATGTACCTCATGCGGGAAGAGACCGAGGCGCCGCTGCTGCGTATCGGCGAAGCGCTCGGCGGCCGCGACCACTCCACGGTCTTGCATGGGTGCGAAAAGATCGAGCGCGAGATGGCCGAGAACGACGACTTCCGCCGCGATGTCGGCGCGCTCCGGGAGATGCTCTACTCCGAGTTGGAGCCTCGCTAGGTTCAGGGTTTTGGGCTCGCTAGGCGTCGCTTACACCTCAAGTGGCGCGGCCCACACAATTTCCCCAGAAAAATGGCGGGTTTCATTTCGTCATCTCCATGTGGATAAGGCCACCGAATGTGTGGATAAGCGCACCCATTTGTGGACAGACCATCATCAAGTGGGTGCCGAGGACCTTCATGTGTACGGAAGACGAACAATCACGCGATGCTCATACAGCGCCGTCCGCAGTCCATCCTTCGGTCGTCCACCGGTGCTCCCAGCGGTCCCAGGTCACCGAATGCAATGCCTGCGCGACGAAACAGACGTCAGGATGTCGGAAGCCGCATAGTCCACACCACTACTGCTAGTGACTACTAGTTATAGATAGAACCTTAGGAAGGACGGGGGACGGGCGTGAAGGTCACTTCCCTCCAGGAGAACCTCGCTCGAGGTCTCCAGATCGCCGGGCGCGCAGTCTCGACTCGTGGAAGCCTGCCGATCCTCGGCAACGTGCTGCTGCGCACCGAGAATGGCCGCCTCAAGCTCACCGCAACGAATCTTGAGGTCGGTATCAACGTGTGGGTTCCGGCAAAGGTCGATGACGACGGCGCTATCACCGTCCCCGCAAAACTCTTCACTGACTTCGTGAACTCGCTTCCGCCTGGCCCGACCGAGCTCTCGCTCAACGTGCGCACGAAGACAGTGCACCTGAGGAGCGGACCCTATGAAGCGAACTTCAAAGGCCTCGATGCTGAGGAATTCCCGACGATCCCGGTCGCGCCTGACAAACCGACAACGAGGCTCTCGAAGTCGACACTGCGACGAATGATCGGCGAGGTCGCCTTCGTCGCCACGACCGACGACAGCCGACCCGTCCTCACCGGCGTCCTGACGACATTCGAAGGTGATAAAGCGACGATGGCGGCCGCGGATCCGTACCGTCTTTCCGTCCGCACCGCACCGCTGCTGGGCAAGGTCGAGGGGAAGATCGAGGTGATCATCCCCGCGCGCAGCCTTCAAGAGGTGCAGCGGATCATCGATGACAGCGAAGACCCGGTGGAGATCTTCATCACTCCGAATGGCAGCCAGGTGATCTTTCACACGCAGGAGGCCGACCTCGTCTCCCGCGTCATCGAAGGCCAGTTCCCGAACTACCGCCAGGTCATACCGACCGGCAAGGCCGCGACGCGGATCATCGTGCAGCGCGAGGAGTTGCTCCAGGCGACGCGCCTCGCGTCGCTCTTCGCGCGCGATTCCGCAAATATGCTGCGGTTCCAGGTCGATCCAAGTGCGCAGCCGCCGCTCGTCATCAGCGCGAACGCTGCCGAGGTCGGCGACAACACAGCGAAGGTCGACGCGACCGTGGACGGGCAGAGCACGACGATCGCGTTCAACTCACGCTTCATCTCCGACGCCCTCAGCAGCGTCACCGCGCCCGAGATCGCACTCGAGCTCGGCGGTCCGCTCGCCCCAGGCGTCATCAAGATCGTCGGGGACGATAGCTACCTCCACGTGGTGATGCCACTCCGCATCCCGGCCTAGGCCCCGCGGGGTGCGAGTCGCTGATCTTGGGCTCGAGGACTTCCGTTCGTACGCGGAGGTGCGACTCGCGCTCGGCCGCGGCATCACCGCCTTCATCGGCTCGAACGGCGCCGGTAAGACGAACCTGCTGGAGGCGTTCCACCTCGCCGCTCGCGGAGATTCCCCGCGCGCACACGACGACACGGAACTCGTGCGCTGGGGGACAACAGCCGGACGGGTGCGAGTGGAGGTCGACCGCGCTGAAGGCCATCGCCGTATCGAAGTCGTGCTGTTCTCGCCGCCCGCGGGTGAGCGCCGCCGTCCGCGGCGCTATCTGCTTGATGGCGCGGGGAAACGCGCGGACGACGTCGCGGGAGAGCTCGTGGTGGTCGCGTTCTTTCCCGAGGACGTGGATCTGCTTGGAGCGGCTCCGAATGCGCGCCGCCGCTACCTCGACGCGATGCTCTCGCAGATCGAACGCGCGCACCGGCGCGAGACCCGGGAGCTCGCCCGCGTGCTCGAGCAGCGCAATGCGCTCCTGCGCGCGGCCCGGGAGGAGATGACGCTCTCCGAAGACGAGATCGCATTCTGGGACCGAGAGCTCGTGCGGCTCTCCTCGACCATTTCGCTGCGCCGCGACCAACTCGTTCGCGAGTTGGTCGAGCCGTTCCGCGCCGCGACGTCGCGCTTCAATGGTGCGAGCGGATTGGATCTGGCGTATGGCGGCCAGGTCGAAGGCACAACGCTCGAGGAACGGTCCATCGCGTACGAAGGCCTCCTGCGCGAGAAGAAGGAACGGGAGCGCTGGCAAGGCACCACGCTGGTGGGACCGCACCGCGACGACCTGCTCGTGACGGCCGATGGGCGCGCGCTCCCATCGTTCGCATCCCGCGGCGAGCACCGCAGCGCCGTTCTTTCGCTCAAGATGGCCGAGGCAGCGTGGCTCACGGCCCGTGTGGGCGAGCCACCGGTGTTCCTACTCGACGACGTGCTGTCGGAGCTCGATCCGGGCCGGCGCGAGGCCCTCGCGCTCGCGATCCCCGCGGACGCGCAGGCGCTGGTGACCGCAGCGACGCACGCGGCGCTACCCGATGTCCTGCGGGAGCGGGCCACCGTGGTCCCGGTCCGCCGCGGCGAGGTCGGCGCATGAAGCCGATCGCCCGCGCGCTCGATCACGCACTGCGCGCGATGGGGATCGACCGCGACGTCGCGCAGGCCGACGCAGCACGGGCCTGGACCGAGGCCGCAGTCGGCGTGTTCGGGGCGGACGCGCGCCTGACGCACGCCGTGCGAGCCGAGGGCGACACGCTCGTCGTGACGGTGCCGACCGCGCAATGGGCCGGCGAAGTGCGTCTGCGCGAGCCCGAGCTCATCGCTGCCCTGCGCCTGCGTGCTCCGCAGAGCCGGATCACCCGCGTGCGCACCGTTCCTTCGTCCACACCAACGCCCTGATATCTGGGAGACTCGCGGACGTGCCCGCTGCGTCGTTCACCACCAAGGTCGGCAGCACGTCCGACGTCCGAGCAAGCAAGTCGGACGTGGTCGTCGTGCACGAGCCCGAGACCGGCGCATTGCTTCGCACGAAGGGTCGGCTCTACCTGCTCTGCGAGGTCGCCGGCCTGGGATCGCCAACATCGGGCGTGGGGATCGCGCGTGAGGTCGCCGAACTCGCGAAGACCGAGTATTTCTACGACCTGTCATCGGGGATCGAGGTGTCGCTGCGGCGCGCGCTGCGTCAGGCGAACCGCCGCGCGCAGCAGCGTCTGAAAGAGCAGCGCACCAACGTGTCGCTTCATGTCGCGTGCGCCGTCGTCGTGAATAACGAGATCTACGGTTCGCGCGTCGGTGCCGCGCAGGTCTTTCTCGTCCGCCGTGCGCGATTGTTCCTCCCCGGCGATGAGCCCGGAGAGCTCGCGGACTTCGTCCATCGCACCACCAAGCGCGAAGCGACCTCGCTCGGAACGGAGGCCGACGTCGTGCCAAAGGTGTGGCGTCAGACGATCGAGCCGGGTGACACGCTGATCATCGCGAGTGGCGCCCTGCTCGAGGGCCTCGGCGCGGAGGCTCTCAAGAGCGCGGCGGTAACGCTGCACCCACGCGCAGCGGCGGACCACGTGCACACGCGTGCGGTCGCCGACGGCGTGTCCGGAAGCGATGGCGTCATCTTCGTCGAGCTCACGCAGTCGACCGGCGCCGCGCAACGCGTCGCCGCCGATCCGACCCCGTTCGCGCGGCCGGCCGAGGTGGAGATCGCCGAAGGCATTCGCTCGAAGATCGACGCGGTCTGGCGCCGGCGCCCGCGTCTGGCGGGAATGGCGCGGGCCGCCGCATCACCGGTCGCGAACGCGGCGACCAGAGGTGTTGCCGTCGGCCTCGAGCTCATGCCCAAACGCTCGGCAAGGCTGTCGCGCCATCCGGACACTGCGCGCGAACGATCGCGGCGGCAGCGCCGGGCCATCACCAGCCTTGCGATCCTGCTGATCCTCGCGGCGACGGGCGTGGGCGCGCTGGCGTACCGCGACTACGAATCAACGCGCGCGGGGCGCGATTACCAGCTCGCCGTGGTCACAGCGGAGGACAGCCTCGCGTCGGCGCATCGCCTCGCGGATCGCAAGCCGCCGGATCCCGACGGCGCGCGTCAGAAGATCACGCAGTCCCTCGCGAAGCTCGACGAGGCCGAATCCTCACCGCTCGCGAACAAGGATCAGATCGCCGCGCTGCGTGCGGATGCCGGCGCTCTCGTCGACCGGCTCGACGGCGTGGTCATCGATCTCGCGCGCATCACTCCTGGCTCGAAGCCGTCGCAGATCGTCGGCAACGTCAACGGCCTGTACATCGCTGATCCCGGCGCCGGCCGCTTGTGGCGCGTGTTCGGCGATCCTCTGCAGAACGGTGCTGTCATGCAACGCGGCGCACAAGGTGTTGGCGCGCCCATGCTCGTGTCCTGGCAGAACGACGTCCTCTACTCGCTCGATGACGCGCGAAAGCTATGGCGGGCCCAGGGCAATCAGTTGCGCGATGTCACGCCAGCGGACGGCGGTTCGTGGAAATCCACCACCGCGCTCGCAATGTTCACAGATAATCTCTACGTCCTTGACAGCGCGAGCGGCCAGCTGTGGAAGCACGAGTCGATCGACGGCGTGAGCTTCGGAAAGGCCGGCGCGTATCTCGCGACCGCGCTGCCCGCCGATTCGGCGCGCTCTCTCGCGGTCGACGGCGACGTATGGATCGTGACGAGCACGGGCGAGATCGCGCGATTCCGGCGCAACCCGCTTGTCACGACCGCCTCACGTGTTGACTTCATCCCGCGCTGGTCTGGAGCGGCGCCGCATCCGACCACGGTCCAGGCGATCAGCGGGCAGTCGAACATCTACGTGCTGGACGCGCCTGGGAGGCTGGTCGTTCAGATGTCACGTGACGGGCGCGAGCTCGTGCGGATCGCGCTTCCCACGACGCTACCGCCGGCCACGGCCTTCTACGTCTCCGAGGCGTCGCGCATCGCCTATACCGTGCACGGCTCGAAGATCGTCGCGACGAGTCTCGATCGCTAGAGACAGCGAGCCGCACGCTCGGTGATCCCACTTCACGACGCCAACCCGACGCGCCGCATGCCGATCGTGACGCGGCTCCTGCTGCTCGTGAACATCGTCCTGTGGCTGTACGTGTTGAACCTCTCGCGCACACCCGGCGTGGCCGAGGCCCTCTATGACCGCTACTCGTTCGATTGGACCGCGTTCAGCGGCGCGCTCACCGGCGGCACCGCCACGCTGCAGACCTTCGTGCCGCTGATCACGCACATGTTCCTGCACGGCGGCTGGCTGCATCTGCTCGGCAACATGCTCTATCTGTGGATCTTCGGCGACAACGTCGAGGACACGCTGGGCAGCCTGCCGTTCCTTGGTTTCTACGTCGCGTGCGGCATCGTGGCAGCCATCGGGCAGGGATTGCTCGCTCCGGCACCGCTCGTCGGCGCGTCGGGCGCGATCTCGGGCGTGCTCGGCGCGTATCTCTTGATCTCGCCGACGGCCCGCGTGTCGACCCTCGTGTTCCTGGGGATCTTCATCACCATCATCCAGCTCCCGGCGATCATCGTGATCGGGATGTTCATCGTCCTGCAGATCATCGAAGGCCTCGCCGAGCTACGCCTCTCGGTCCATGCCGCGACGCAACAGATCGCCTACTTCGCTCACGTGTTCGGCTTCCTGGCAGGCATGCTCCTTCTTCTGGTCATGCGTCGGGGGACGGCAACGCGTCGCACGCGCGGATGGGGTTAGCCTTTACCGATGCTCGTGCCCTGCACGGTCGAGTCGGTCCGCGTGCACGTGCTCACCGGACAGCATGTCGTCTTGTTGCAGGCAAAGGAGAGCAATCGTCTCCTTCCGATCTGGATCGGACCTGATCAGGCCCACAGCATCGCGACGCGGATCGCCGGTATCGCGAGCGAGCGTCCCCTGACGCACGATCTGATGATGGACATGCTCACGAAGCTCGGCGCCGAGGTCACCCGCATCGTCGTGAAGGAGCTCGTTTCGGACGACAGCGGCGGCGGAGTCTTCCACGGGAGCCTGTTCCTGCACCTCGCGGAGAAGGAGATCGAGATCGACTGCCGTCCATCCGACGCGATCGCCCTGGCGGTCCGGTGTGACGCGCGCATCCTCGTCGCTGACACCGTGCTCGACCGATCCTCGATCCTCGCCGAGAGCGAAGAGGATCAGAACCTCACTGTGTTCAAGCAGTTCATCGACTCGCTGCCCGAGGATCCGCAGAGTCCGCCGAAGAGTTAACCGCGCTTTCCGCGCCCGGCGGCGGTATAGGCATTCTCCAGGACGATGCAGCAGCATGGTGCCGTGTCGGTCGTGGACGTGGTCGTTCCGGTCTACAACGAGGAGCGGGATCTGGCGCCCAGCGTTCGTAAGCTGCGCCATTTCCTGGATACGCAGTTGCCGTTCCCCGCGATGATCACGCTTGCCGACAACGCCAGCGTCGACGGCACGCTCGCCATTGCTCAAGAGCTCGCGATAGAGCTAAAGGACATCCGTGTGTTGCACCTCGACGTCAAGGGGCGCGGCCGGGCACTGCGGGCGGCGTGGCTGAGCAGTCCGGCGGCGGTCGTCGCCTACATGGACGTGGACCTTTCGACGGACCTTGATGCCCTCCACCCGCTCGTCGCGCCGCTCGTCGCCGGCGAGAGCGACGTCGCCATCGGCAGCCGCCTCGCTCGAGGGGCCCAGACGCGTCGCGGCTTCAAGCGAGAGTTCATCTCGCGCGGCTACATGCTGGTGCTGCGCCTCGCGCTGGGTGTGCACTTCACCGACGCGCAGTGCGGCTTCAAGGCGCTGCGCAGCGAGGTCGCACGCCAGATCGTCCCGAACATCGAAGATCAGACCTGGTTCTTCGACACCGAGCTGCTCGTTCTGGCACAACGCGCGGGATTTCGAGTTCACGAGGTGCCCGTGAAGTGGACCGACGATCCGGATTCGCGCGTCGACATCATCCGCACGGCCTTCGATGACCTGCGTGGAGTCGCGCGCTTGCGCTTCGGTCTCTTTCGCGCGCCGAATTCCTGAGTGATGTCAGACCGGAGCATCGCGATCTCCCTCGGCGCGTGCGCGTGCGTCGTCTATCTCGCCGCGGGCTTCGGGCTGCTCACGGACTACGACTACTACGGCCGACTCTCGCAGGCGTTCCTCGAAGGACGGTGGTGGCTCACCGAGGCTCCGCCGTGGCTGAACGAGCTGCTCTCGTGCGGCGACGGCCGATGGTGCGTCGCCTATCCGCCGCTTCCGGCGATCCTGACGATGCCATTCGCGGCGTTCCTGCCGCCTGCACTCGCGCAAGTCCTGGTGTCGCGTCTGGCCGCCGGCATCTCCGCGGGCATCCTCTTTCTCGGCCTGCGGGCGCTCGGCGCACCGCGCGCCGTCGCGATCGTCGGCACAGTCCTGTCCGCCGTCGGCACGACGCTCTTCTTCTCTTCGGTCGACGCGCGCGCCTGGTTCGACGCGCATGCGGTCGCGATGCCGTTCCTCTGCGCCGCGTTCCTCTTCGCGTTGCGCGGCGACCGCGCTTGGCTTGTCGGCGCGATGATCGGCCTGGCCGCGCTCTCGCGGCTGCCGATCGCTGCCGCCACACCCGCGCTCGCGCTCCTGCTCGCGCATCGCACCGGAGCTCCGCGGCTGCGCGTTCTCGGCGGCGTGATCGCCGGCGGTCTCCCGTTCGGACTCGTCTACATCGCTTACAACCTGCTGCGGTGGGGTACGCTCCTCGACGCGGGGTACGCGAGGCTTGCGGAGGGCGACTTCTTCTTCACGCAGGGCGTGTTCTCGCTCTTCTACATCCCGCGTCATCTCTACGCGATCTTCCTCGAACCCTTCGAGTTGCAGGAAGGCACGCTGTGGTTCCTGCGGCCGAGCATCAAGGGCACGAGCCTCTTCCTCGCCACCCCGGCGTTCCTGTGGATCTTCTCGGGCCTGCGGCACGTGCGCCGGGATGCGGCCGTCGGCTATCTCGCGCTCGCGGCGTTGCTCGCCCTTCTCCCCGACATCCTTCACGGCACGGTGGGCTTCGCGCAGTTCGGCTATCGCTTCTCACTCGACGCGCAGCCATTCCTCATCGCTCTCGCGGTCGCCGGTGATGCTCGGACCGCGGATGGCTGGCGCCGGCGGCCGTCGTGGCTGTTCATCGCCGCCGTCATCCTCTCGATCGTGATCAACCTCTACGCGATGATCGCCATCACGCGATTCGGCTACTGGCAGTGATCGACGAAGACGACGTGACGCGCGCCGACCGGCGCGCACGCCTCGCGATCGCCGCGATCATCTTGGCCGGCGTGCTCCTGCGCCTGCTGGTGTTGCGATCACCGGGCTTCCCATCTGACGTCGCCACATTCCAGGCGTGGGCCGAGCGACTCGCGCAGATCGGACCGTCGCGCTTCTACGAGCCCGGATATTTCTCGGATTACCCACCCGGATATCTCTACGTGCTCTGGCTGTTCGGAGCGCTCCTCGACGGCGAGTTCCTGCGACTCGCGGTGAAGGCGGCGTCGATCCCCGCGGACATCGGCATCGCGCTCATGTCGGCATCGCTGGTGTGGCGCGCCGGGCGCGGGCACGCGATCCTTGCGGTGGCGCTGTGGATGCTCGCGCCGGCGCCAATCTTCGCCGGCCCGTTCTGGGGGCAGGTCGACGCGGTCGGGACCGTCTCGCTGATGGGCGCGCTGATCCTCGCGGGGCGGCGCAGATGGGCGACCGCTGGTCTCCTCGCGGGCGTCGCGCTGATGGTGAAGCCGCAGTTCGGCATCGCGCTGCTCGTCGTGCTGGCGGCCGCCTTCGTCGTTTGGATCCGCTACGCCGATTGGCGAGCGCCCCTGCGCGTTGCCGGTGCTGCCGGCGTCACCATCCTCGCGCTCGGGTTCCCATTCCGCTCCGGTCCAGGCGAGCTCATCGATCTCGTCCGGTCCGCGACCGAGACGTATCCCTACACCAGCCTGTACGCGTTCAACATCTGGTCGATCGTCGGCGATTTCTGGAAGCCTGACGCCGCGTACTTCGTCCCAGGTGGGATCCTGCTGCTCCTCGGCCTGGCTGGCTCGTGCGCCATCGTCTGGTGGCGCCGCGACGTCCCGTCCCTGCTGGCCGCCGGCGCGCTCGCGGCGATGGCGTTCTACTTCCTGCCGACACGCGCGCACGAGCGATATCTGTTCCCGGCCCTGGCGCTGCTCCTTCCGATCGCGGCGGCCCGCGCTCGGATCCTGATCCCATATCTGATCCTCGCCGTGTCGTTTGCCGTGTCCCTGTACTTCGCGTTCACGCGTTACGAACAGAACGATCTGCAGTCGCCGGCCTGGCTCGAGCAGACGCTCTTCACGCGCAATGGCCAGATCTTCATCGCGCTCGTCATGCTCGGAACAGCTGCGTATAGCGCGTGGCGCCTCTCGCGCGGCGATGCGACGTTGGACCAAAACGCCAATCTCGATGTTGCCCCGGACGAGCGATCCGACGTCGCGACCGAAGACCGCGGCCAGGGCGGCGCCTCGGAGACGCGCTTTCGCCTGCCCGGCATCCTCGCGCTCGGCGGAATGCCGACGCGCCGCGACATCGGAGTCGCGTTCCTCGTCGCGCTCGTGGTGCTGCTGACGCGAGGCTTCCGCCTCGATCAGCCGCGCGACATGTACTTCGACGAGGTCTATCACGCGCGTACCGCATTCGAGCTGCTCGCGCAGCGCGAGCCGTATGAATGGACGCATCCGCATCTGGCGAAAGAGCTCATGGCGCTCGGCATCCTCGCGTTCGGCGACGACCGGGTGGTCGGCACCGAAGACCCGAGAGCGGGTGCGCTGCGGTTCGCCGTCGCGAACAACGGAACGCGTGCGTTCGCATTCCCCGGCGAGCTCATTCTGCGCGCGCGCGACGGGCAGCAGCTCGCGCGTATCGATACGAGCGCGGACGCGAAGCCGAACTCAGTCGCATTCGAGGGCAGCGACGTGGTCCTCGCGACGGACCTCCGGCTCACGCGCTATACGAAGGATGGCCAGGTGCTCAAGCGGGTCGATAAGCCCGCGGGCGTCGGCGTTGTGCGCTCGCTCATCGTGTCGGGTGGGGCAACGGTGCTCGCGGGTGACCAGGGCACGGCCGTGTATCAGTCGCTCGATGCAGCGCCGCTGGTCGTCCCGCGCGCGTTCGTGGCGCTGACCGCTAAGCCCGATGGCACGGCCCTGTATGCGCTCGACGCGAGCGGCATGGTGCATGCGATCGATCCGGTCACCGGGCAGGACACGCGTAGCTACACCTTGCGCGGGCCGGGCAGCGCGATCGCGTACGCGCTCAGCTCGAATCGCCTCTTCGTTGCGCGGAGCGACACGCCGTCCATCGACGTGGTCGATCTCGAGGGCGGCGCGATCGATACCGTGCCGCTCGCGAACGGCAGCACGGGTACGTTCGCGGCGGGCGCGACGGCGCTCGCCGTCGTCACACGCACCCAATTTCTCTACGCGCTCACACCGGGCAAGGTCGTCGTGATCGAGACCCATGGAGCGTCGCCGTTTGCGTCCATCCCGGTGAACGCGAGCGACCGGTACTTCGGGATCGACGGCGAAGACGACAAGCTGCTCGTCGCCGGCTCCGAGAGCATCGAGCGGATCGAGACCGGGCGTCACGCGCTCGCGTGGCGGATCCCCGGCGTCCTCTTCGCGGGCGTGCTTGCGTTCTTCCTGGTCCTGCTCGCGCGGCGGCTCTTCGCCTCGCCGCTCGTCGCGTACTTCACCGGAGCGGCCGCGGTGCTCGACGGATCGATGTTCGCGCAGGCGCGCATCGGTATGAACGACATTTACGTGACCGCGTTCATCGTCGCGGCCTGGTACTTCATCGTCGCCGCGTATAGACCGCGCCGCCGCGCGTTCGTCGACATCATCATCGCCGGGGTGCTCTTGGGCTTGGCTGTGGCGTCGAAGTGGGCTGGCGTCTACACGCTCGCCGGTGTGTTCGTCGCGTCGGTGGTGGTCACTGCGTACGCCTACGAGCGCGGCCGTCCCGGGACGGGCGGCCCGCTCGATCTTTTCGGCGGACGCGGACGGAATGCCGCGCTGCTGTTCGGATCGTTCGCCGCGATCCCCGCGGCCATCTACCTCGCGTCCTACCGACCGTGGTTCGGCGGCCCGATGCAGCCCTATGGCTGGAACCTCTGGGAGCTGACGCAGCAGATGTACTGGTATCACAGCTCGCTCACCGCGCCGCACTGCGCGGGCTCGCCCTGGTGGAGCTGGCCGCTCGATCTCAAGCCGGTGTACTGGTATTTCGGGCAGAGCACCGGTGGCGCGAACGGCTACATCTACGACGCCGGTAATCCGATCCTGTTCTGGGCGGCGCTGCCCGCTGCTGCCATCGCCGTCGGCCTCGCCATCCGCACGCGCTCGGCCGCGCTCGGTCTGGTGACGCTCGCGTTCTTCGCGCAATACGTCGCGTGGATCCCAATCTCGCGCGTCCTGTTCTTCTATCATTTCTTCAACGCGTTGCCCTTCTATCTCCTGCTGCTCGCGGTCGTGCTCGCGCTGCTCTGGGAACGGCGGCGCAGGGCGGTGCTGGCATTCGGCGTGATCGCGACAGTCGCGTTCCTGGTCTTCTATCCGTTCGTGTCGGGCATGCCCATCCCCGGCGACGCGGCGGGCGCGTACTTCATCCTCCCGACCTGGCAGTACGACCCGGCGTTCTATCCGACGGATTCGTGCCCGACGCCGGTCTCCGCGAACGTCGCGTCCAGCCTCACCGTCACCGCCGCATGGGCCATCGAGCTCGCGTGCGTCGCGCTGGCTGGTGCGATCGCGTTCGGGTTCGCACCAATGCGCCGCGTCCTCGCGCGCCTCGGGATCTAAGGGCCAGCGTCGTCCGGTACAGCGCACGCGTTGCATGGACCGCCTGATGTTTGTGGTCTGATTGTTAGAGCGTAGGGTTCGGGACTTCGGTCGGAGACGGCGTCGGTGATTTCGTGGGCGTCGGCGACGCAGTTGGTGTTGCGGTTGGCGTTGCCGAAGCAGATGGCGTGAGCGATGGCCTGGGCGATGCCGCAGGCGGTGGCTGTAGCGCAAATGACACGAGCGTCGCGATCGTGCCGCCGGCGACGAGCAACACCACGGCCGCGAGGACCGCGATGCCGAACGCGCGTGGTCGCGCGCCGGCGTTCGCGCGCGGCTCCGCCACGTACAGCACGACCGTCACGTTGTCCTCGCCCCCGCGCGCGTTCGCGAGCGCGACGAGGTCCTTGACCGCACCGTCGATGTCGGCAACGACGGCGTGCTGCGCGATCTCCGCCGGCTCGACGTGCCGCGTCAGCCCGTCGGAACAGAGCAGCAGGCGGTCACCGGCGCGCAGCTCCTCGACGAAGATGTCCGGCTGCACGCCGCGGGGATCGCCGACGAACCGCGTGATGCCGTGCGCGATCTCGCCGCTGTGATCGTCGGTAAGCTGCCGTGACGTCCCCGCGCGCACGAGGTATGCGCGACTGTCGCCGAGATTGGCGATGACCGCGCGGTCACCTCGCACGACGGCGACGACGAGGGTGCTCGCGGCCTGTGGCTTGCCGGCCGCGTCCGCCGCACGGAGCACCGCGGTGTTCGCGTCGCGGATCGCGTCCGCGAGGCGCTCCTCGATCGCGCCATCTCCCTTCGCGGAGAAGAACCGCAGCGCGAGCTCGTCCACGGCGGCACCCGCGGCGATCTCACCTCCGGGTCCGCCGCCGACGCCGTCGGCGACGGCCATGAGCAGCGTGCCGCCGGATTCGCGCACGACGAAGCGATCCTCGTTCCCATCCCTCACGCGACCCCTGTCGCTCCGTGCTGCTGTCGGCTTCAGTCGCCCTTCCCCTTCGAGCCCTTGGCGCAGTTGTTACCCGGCACGTACCAGATCATCGCGGTACTCCCTCGTGACACCGAGGCGTTCGCGGTGGGTTGCTGCCGCGCTACGGCACACGCGGTACCACGCGCGGTGTTGTCCACGTCGTACGCCACCAGGCCGTAGCCCGCGGCCAGAAGAGCCGATGTCGCATCTGCTACCGACTTGCCAACGACATTCGGCGTCACCGAGGCAGCCGGAGCACTTTGACCGGGGGCGATCGTGCCGACCGGCGGCACGGCGCTGGGTCGGGGGAACGCGGCGAACACGGCGAATGTGCCGAGGAGCACGAGGATGATCGCGAGCAGCGCGACGGTCGTGTCCACGCGCCAGGTCCTGTCGCCCCGCAGGGGACGGGGCGTGGGTGGAGTGAGCACGCCCGTCGCGTCGCCGCGCTGCGTTGCCGCGAGCAGCGCTCGTGCGAATCCGCCGGCGCTGGGGTACCGGTCCGCTGGATCGCGTGCCAGCGCGCGACCCACGACGGCATCGACGTCCAAAGAGACACCGACGCGAGCGCTGCGCAGCGTCGGCGGTGGATCGTCGAGCCGCCGCCGCAGGAGGTCGTCGGTCTCCATGTCGGCGAAGGCCGGCTGGCCCGCGAGCAGCTCGTACGCGACAAGGCCGAGGCTGTAGATGTCGGAGCGCTCCGTCGGCGGCTCGCCCGCGACGCGTTCCGGAGCGATGTACCGCGCGGTGCCGATGAGCTGGTGCTCGCGCGGACCGCGCGCCGCGCGCGCGATGCCGAAGTCGGTCAGCTTGGCCGTACCGTTCTCGTCGAGCATCGCGTTCGCCGGCTTCACGTCGCAGTGGATGACGCCGGCTTCGTGTGCGGCATCGAGCGCCGCGGCGATCTGCGCCACGATGCGCGCCGCTTCGTGCGCCGGCAGCGGTCCGCGATCCGCGATCACGTCGCGCAGCGTCTTCCCGCGCACGTATTCCATGACCATGAAGGACTCGCCGTCGGAGCGGCCCTCGTCGAACACGGTGACGACGTTCGGGTGCGACACCGACGCGGCACGACGCGCCTCGTCGGCGAAGCGCTCGCGAAAGGCCTCGTCCGCGTCCTTGCCCAGGATCTTGACGGCCACATCCCGACCCAAACGTTCGTCGCGCGCGCGCCACACTTCGCCCGCGCCGCCCGCGTCGACGCGTTCGAGCAGGCGGTAGCGACCGGCGAGCAGGCGCCCATCGGTCGACGGCTCGGGCGGTCGCCCAAGCGCTTCGGTCCGGTCGTTCGCCGGCATCGTGGATCCCTCCGGCACGGCCTAGGCCAGCGCCACGAGCGCCTGCAACGCGTCCTCGAACACACGGTCGCTGCCCACGATCGACAGCTCTTCTCGCAGCAGCTCCTCGATCCCCGGCGCGGGTAGCGGGACCACCCGGCGCGAGCGCGTCTCGCCGTTGACCGCGACCGTTGCCGTGACGTGGCGCGGGTCGGGCTCGCGCTTCAGGACGAACTCGTACAGGTCGGCGCCGTGCTTCGCTTGAAGGCGGACACCCGACGTGTCACCGGGCGCGATGCCGCGCTCGAATCGCGGCCGCACGCGGACGGTGATCGGCGCGTCCGCCGCGTTCGCCATCCGGAAAAGGAGGCCGCCGGCCTCCGACGGCGCGAGCGCATCCACCGGCTTCCATCCGAGGCGCGATGCCAGCCAGCCCACGAGGAGGAGCGATTGCGACGGGTGGATGTCGCGCCCGTCCGCGTCCACGCCGAACCCCACGCGGACACCGACGATGTTGTCGAGACATGGCCGCCAGGTGTCCACGTCGAAGAACGCGGCCACGAGCTCACGCCATGACGTGAGCCGAGTCCAGTTGAGATCGGTGATCCCGAACTTGCGTCCATGGTGCGTCCGCGCGAGCTCCGCCATGACCGCGAGCGTCTGATCCGGCCGAGCGAAATCCGCCGAGTCGACGATGAGCCGGTCCGCGAGGGTGATGAGGTCATCGAAGCGGCGCGTGTCGTGCGGCGGCGTGCCGGTCCACCACAGGAACACCGGAAGGTCCGGCACCAAGAGCGGGATGACGACGGAAGCCACGCGCTCGTCGGCATCGCCCTTCACCCGCGCGAGGATCTGCTCGTAGGAGATCTGCGCGGTCTCGTCAGGCCGCGGCACATGGCAGTGCAACTGGACCACGACATCGACGCCCTCGCGCTGCCGGTCACCGAGGACGACGATCACGCGCGAGGGATGCCGCGTCGACAGCCGCGATGTGCTCGCCGCGGCGCGCCGCGCGAGCATCTCGCGGTCCGCATAGACGACGAGGTTGAGCACGGCCGCGCGAGCGATGCTGTGGCCCTGCTCTTTCGCGTGGGCGCTCGCGGCGCGGCGAAGCCGCGTGAGCTCTTGCTCGATCGCGGAGATCGATGCGACTGGCGTGCCCCAAACGGCCTCGTCAATCACGGGCGGCGCCACTGCCGCCCGTCCCGCTCGATGAGCGTGTCGGCTTCCGAGGGACCCCACGAGCCCGCTGGATACGGCGAGAGCCCGGGAACGCCGCGGCGCCACGCGTCGAGGATCGGATCGATGAACGCCCACTGCTGCTCGACCTCGTCGCGTCGCGTGAAGAGCGTGGCGTCACCACGCAGCGCGTCGACGATGAGGGTCTCGTACGAGTCCGGCGCGTCGAGCATGAAGGCGGCGCCGTAGACGAAGTCCATGTTCACGGTGCGGATGCGGAACCCCTGTACCGGGACCTTGGCGCCGAAGGTGAGGCTGATGCCCTCATCCGGTTGGATGCGGATCACCAGCTCATTCGCGTCGACGCCCTCGGAGGAGTCCTTGTTGAAGATCCGGTGCGGCGCGACGCGGAAGCGGATCGCGATCTCGGTGCTGCGCTTCGGCAGGCGTTTGCCGGTGCGAAGATAGAAGGGCGTCCCCTCCCAGCGCCAGTTGTC
>JANMWW010000129.1:0-1695 GCA_031394155.1 Chloroflexota bacterium
TCCTCGGCGGAGAGGAAGCGGTAGCCGAGCCAGCGGAAGACGTAATCGACGATCGACTTGGCCATACCGATCTCCGGATTGCCGGTCCAGCCTGACGGCTCGAATCGCATGTGCCCGAACTTCTCGACCAGGTGCGGGAGCGGGACGCCGTGCTGGAACAGGAGCGACACGCTGGTCGCGAAGGCATCCATCATCCCGGAGAGCGTCGAGCCCTCCTTCGCCATGGTGACGAAGAGCTCGCCGGGCGTGCCGTCCTCGAAAAGGCCGACGGTGATGTAGCCCTCGTGGCCCTCGATGTTGAACTTGTGCGTGAGGCTCTGGCGCGTGTCGGGGAGCCGCCGGCGCTCCGGGCGGTTCACCTCGACGATCTTCTCGACGATCTTGACCTCTACTTCGACCTTCTTCTTCGCGTTCGAGGCGTCCGCGTTGACCGACAGCGGCTGGACCTTCTTGCTGCCATCGCGGTAGATCGCGATCGCCTTGGTCCCGTGCTTCCACGCCTCGATGTAGGCGTCCATCACGTCTTCGACCGTCGCGGTCTCGGGCAGGTTCACCGTCTTGCTGATCGCGCCCGAGATGAAGGGCTGGACCGCGCCCATCATCTTGATGTGGCCCATGTGGTGGATGGTGCGCGTGCCGTTCTGCGGCTTGAACGCGCAGTCGAACACCGAGAGGTGCTCGTCGCGGAGCTCAGGCGCTCCCTCGATCGTGCCCTGCGCTTCGATGTACGTCGTGATGGCTGAGCCCTGTGTCTCGGTGTAGCCGAGGCGGCGCAGCGCGGCCGGCACCGTGCCGTTGATGAGCTTCAGCATCCCGCCGCCGACGAGCCGCTTGTACTTCACGAGCGCGATGTCGGGCTCAACGCCGGTCGTGTCGCAATCCATCATGAACGCGATCGTGCCGGTCGGTGCGAGCACCGAGGCCTGCGCGTTGCGGTAGCCGTTCGTCTTCCCAAGGGTCACGGCGTCGTCCCACGCCTGGCGCGCTGCGGACAGGAGCGTCGGCGGCACGAGGTCGGGAACGATCTTGTACGCCGCGGCGCGGTGCTTCTCCATGACGCGATCGTGTCCAGCCTTGTTCTTCGGGTAAGCCTCGTACGGGCCCACGACCGCCGCCATGCGCGCGGACTGCGCGTAGGCCTGGCCGGTCATGAGCGCGGTGATGGAGGCGGCGTAGGAGCGGCCTTCGTTGCTGTCGTAGGCCAGGCCGCGGTGCATGAGCAGCGCGCCGAGGTTCGCGTATCCCATACCGAGCTGGCGGTGTGACTTGGCGTTCTTGGTGATGGCCTGCGTCGGATAGTCGGAGAAGCCGACCAGGATCTCCTGCGCCGTGAACACGACATCGACCGCGCTCGCGAAGCGCTGTACGTCGAACTCGCCATCGGCGTGGACGAACTTCATGAGGTTGAGCGATGCGAGATTGCAGGCCGAGTCGTCGATGTGCATGTACTCGGAGCACGGGTTCGAGGCGTTGATGCGGCCAGAGTTGGGGCAGGTGTGCCAGGCGTTGATCGTCGTGTCGTACTGGACGCCCGGGTCGGCGCAGCGCCAGGCGGCCTCGGCGATCTGGAACATCAGGTCGCGGGCGCGGAGCGTGTGCACGACGGTGCCGTCGGTGCGGGCGGTCAGGTTCCAGTCGCCGTCGGTGGCGACGGCCTGCATGAAGGCGTCGGTCACGCGCACCGAGTTGTTGGCG
>JANMWW010000136.1:0-5502 GCA_031394155.1 Chloroflexota bacterium
CGTCCCCAGGTGCTTGGCGACGAAGTCGATCTCCATCGCGAGCTGCTTGACTGATTCGTCCACCACGAGCGAGCCGTGTCCCGCGTCGTAGCGGTACTCCTCGAATGGCTTGCCGAGCTTCTTCAGACGTTCCACGTAGACATCGACGCTGCGCGATGGACAGCGCGGATCGTTCTGACCGACGAGCAGCAAAACCGGGACTCGAACGTCGGCGACGTAAGTGACGGGATTGCTTCGCGCGTACCTCTCCGGCACCTCCGTCGGCGTCCCGCCGAAGAGCGCGGCGTCGTATTTCTTGAGTGGCTCCATCTCGTCCTCGTACGCAGGGATGTAGTCCCCGATCGGCACGATGCCGATGCCCAGCGCCCACGCCTCGGGCTGGACGCCGAGTCCAAGCAGTGTGAGGTAGCCACCCCACGAGCCACCGCCGATCACGCAGCGCTTTGGATCGGCGATGCCCTTCGCGATGACGTGCGCGCGGACCTTCGCGATGTCCTCGAGCTCGGTCAGACCCGGCCGGCCGACGATCGCGTCGCGCCAGGCCTTGCCGTAGCCCGTTGAGCCCCGGTAGTTCACGAGAACGACGGCGAACCCGTGATCGACCCAGGCCTGGACCGTCGGCGAGAACGCGTCGGATTCGTGCCACTCAGGTCCGCCGTGTATGAAGAAGTACGTCGGATGCGGTCCCTTTGCCGGCGGCTGCGCGATGAAGATGTGCACGCCCTCGACATCCGCGTCGGTGTAGGCGACGCCCGCCGGCGCGGGGTGGCCCGCCGGCCGCAGCACGACGTCACCGCCGAGCGCGCGCACCACAGCGGGCTCAGGCGAGCGGTCGAGCGTGTACCAGACCTCGCCGTTCGGCCGGATGCGCGCGCTGTCGATCGAGCCGGGCTGCGTGTCGAGCTTCGTGGTCGTGGCCGACGCGAGGTCGTAGCGATACATCTGGCTGCGGCCACGGTGCTCGTGCACGATGAGGAGCGCTCTGCCGTCGGGATACCAGCGGGTCGTTGTAACTTCACCGGGAAGATCCACCTGCAGTGCGATCTCCCCCTTCGCAGTGACGTCGTAGACCATCGGCCGCCGCACCCCATCGCGATCGTGGCCGATGATGACGCGCTGATCTCCCTTCACGGGTGACCAGTCACCAAGTGCGAGCCCCTTCCGCGGACCGTCCCAGATGTCAGCGACGGTGCGGCCCTCGATGTCGAGGACGCGGATCGCGCGATTGCGGCTATCGCCGTGCTCCGAGTGCGCGATGACGAACAGCGTCTCGTCGCGCGACAGCTCGCCGACGGACGCGCTCTGCTGGTGCGAGTAGATACGCCGCGGTGACGCACCGTCGGGGAGCAGATGCACCGTCGTGCCTTCGGCGCCGGTGGACCGGCCGACGATCGCGAAGCCGCGGCCGAGGGCGAGGCCAGCGCTATACGAAGGCGCGAGCTCCGGAGCGATCCTCTCGTGCCCGCCGCCCTCGAAACGCTCGCACACCCAGTGCCCGAGCTCGTTGCCCTTCGCATCGTCGAACCACCAGACACGCTCGCCAGATGGTTCGAGACGTGACGCCACCCGGTAGCCGGTGCCTTCCAAGCGGTCGGTCAGACGTCGATGCACATCGGTCTTGCGATCCCAGGTCTGTACTTCAAATTTGCCGCCGGCATTCGAGAGATAGATCAGACGATCTGCGTTGTCGCGGGCCCAGTTCGGGAACGCGATCCGGGCCGCTCGAAAGCGCTGCTTCCACGCGGGCTCGTCGGCGCGCGCGAAACGCGCCGGCGCGATGGTCTGTGTCATGCCGAAATCATCCTACGAAAGTTGAGCGAGTGACCCGGCCGAGCCACTCGAGGAGTGTGCGCTCGTACTCAGGTGCGATCGCTTCAATCGTTCTGCTCCCGCCCAGTGTCGGAAAGTGCCCGGTGCCCGCCAGGCGCTGCACGAGCACGTCCCGGTTGTTCGCGCGCTCCGCGGCGCGCTCCCAGGCAGCGACGCTGGCCTCGACGGGCGACCACTCATCGTCTTCGCCGTAGAAAAGGAGCGTCGGCACGCGGACCTTCGCAAAGATGGGTGCAGGATCGAAGTCCATGTCGGGCCAAACACCAATCTCGCCCAACTCCTGCGGCACGTGCGCGAGAGCGAACCATCGCTCGTCCTTCACTGCGTCCACTGCCGCCTGCGCGGTCTCGCGCGGGACGCGACCACGGCGATGGTCGTCGACGACACGCCGCACGCTGATGACGCGCTGCGCAACGTCCTCAGCATGTCCCGCCATGCGCGCGTGCTTCGCCGTGCCGTAGAGCATCTGCTCCGCTGGCGTGACGCCGGTCGAGGCGAGCAGCACGAGGAACCGGACCTTCGTCGACCGAGACGCCGCGAGCGGCGCGACCCAGGCGCCCTGGCTGAACCCCCAAAGCCCCACGCGCTCGGCGTCAATGTCAGGACGCGCCGCCAGCTCGTCGACCACGCGCATCGCGTCCTCGACCTGCAGAGCGAGCGGTATGTCGTCACCGCCGCGATCGAAGCGGGCCACGGCAATGCCGCGGGGCGGAAGGACCTTCGCGAGATGGCGGAAGAGGAAGTTGTCCTTCGAGCCGTCGCTCGCGCCGTGTAGCGGGACGATCGCGGGATGCGGACCCGGGCCCGCGGGAAGGTCGAGGTCGGTCAGTCGGCGACTCCCGCCGCTTTCTTGCGCTGCCCGATAGCGCGATCGCGCTCCTGCTTCGCGAGGACCTTCTTGCGGATGCGGTAGTTCTTCGGCGTGACCTCGAGCAGCTCGTCGTCGGCAAGGAATTCGATCGCGTCGTCCAACGAGAGGTTCCGGACGCCGTCGAGCCGCACTGCGATGTCGGAAGTGCTGCTGCGCATGTTCGTCAGGTGCTTGCGGCGGACGACGTTGACCTCGAGGTCGCGCTCGCGGATGTGCTCGCCGACCACCATGCCTTCATAGACCTCGACGCCGGCGTCGATGAACAGCTGCCCCCGCTCCTGCGCCTGCGCGAGCCCGAAGGTCGTGGTCAGCCCGTCTTCCCAGGCGATGAGCGATCCGAGATTGCGGGAGTCGATGTCACCGGCGTACGGGCCGTATCCGGCGAAGATCGTATTCATCACGCCCTGGCCGCGCGTGTTCGTGAGGAACTGCTGCCGGAAGCCGAGCAGTCCGCGCGTCGGGATCTTGTAGACGCAGTGCGCCGATCCGTCGTCGCGGTACGTCATGTCCATCAGCGCGCCGCGCCGCCGGCCGGCGAGCTCGACCACCGGGCCAAGCTGCTCCTGCGAGACCTCGATCTCGAGCATTTCGTAGGGCTCGAGGCGTACACCATCCTCGACCTTCTCGATGACCTGAGGCCGTGACACCTGCAGCTCGTAGCCCTCGCGGCGAAGGTTCTCGATGAGGATCGCGAGGTGGAGCTCACCACGGCCGGAGACCGTGAACGTGTCGGCGCTATCCGTATCGGCCACCTGCAATGCGACGTCACGTTCGAGCTCGGCATACAGGCGCTCGCGCAGCTTGCGACTCGTGACGTGCTGTCCCTCGCGGCCCGCGAAGGGGCTGGTGTTCACGGCGAACGTCATCTGGAGCGTCGGCGCCTCGACCTTGATCGGGGGCAGTGGTCGGGGATCGTTCGCGTCGGCGATCGTGTCGCCGATGCCGATGTCCGGTACGCCCGCGACCGCGACGATATCGCCGGCGTGCACCTCTTCGACCGGCTCGCGCGCGAGCCCCTGGAAGGTGAAGAGGTCCGTGACTTTGCCCTTGCTGAGCGCGCCCTGGTGATCGATGCGCGCGACGGACTGGCCGCGGCGGAGCGTGCCGCTCTGCAGCCGGCCGATCGCGATGCGCCCCTTGTAGTCGTCGTAGCTGGTCGTGGTCACGAGGAGCTGCGTCGGTGCGGTGTCGTCGACGTCCGGCGCCGGGATCTCGTTGACGATCGCCTCGAAGAGCGGCTCCAGTGTGGCACTGATGTGCCGATGGTCCGTGCCCGCTGACCCGGTGATCGCGTTCGTGTAGATCGTCTCGTACTCCGCTTGCTCGTTGGTCGCGCCGAGGTCGAGGAACAGGTCGAACGTCTCGTTCAGCACGTGGTTCGGGCGCGCCTGCGGGCGGTCGATCTTGTTGATGACCACGATCGCCTTGTGGCCGCGGCGGAGCGCCTGCCGCAGGACGAACTTCGTCTGCGGCATCGGCCCGTCGACCGCGTCCACCAGCAGGAGCACGCCGTCGACCATGTTCATGACGCGCTCGACTTCGCCGCCGAAGTCCGCGTGGCCCGGCGTGTCGACGATGTTGATCTTGATGCCCTTGTAGATGACGGCGGTGTTCTTGGCCATGATCGTGATGCCGCGCTCGCGCTCGAGGTCGTTCGAGTCCATGACGCGCTCGGCGACCTGCTGGTTGTCGCGAAAGATGTGGCTCTGGCGCAACATGCCATCGACCAGCGTCGTCTTGCCGTGGTCGACGTGGGCGATGATCGCGATGTTGCGGATGTCCTCCCGTTTCACCTAGCGACCGTCACGGTGCACGCTGAAGACGTCGCGGACACTCTCGAGCCTCGCGAGCACGCGCGAGAGCTGCTCAACGCTCGTCACGTGGAGCGTCGCGTTCACCGTCGCGGTGCGGTCGGCGTTCGCGGCTGCCGACAATGCCACGAGGCTCACCTGGTTTTCACTGATGACCGATGCGACGTCGCGGAGGAACCCTTCGCGGTCCCATCCCTCGATGCGGATCGCGACCGGGTACATGCGCGTGAGGGACTGCTCCCACTCGACCTCGACGAAACGCTCGCGGTCGTTGCTCGACTTCACGTTCGCGCAGTCGGCGCGGTGGACGGTCACGCCGCGGCCGCGCGTGATGTAGCCGGCGATCGGGTCCCCCGGCACCGGGTTGCAGCACACCGCAAAGCGGATGAGCAGATCTCCGACGCCCTTGACCTTCACGCCGCCGCGCGAGGTGGTCGGCGGGATGTACGGCGCGATCTCGGGGAGCGCCTGCTCGGCGTCGTCGACGATGCCCAGTCGCGTGACCACCTGGGCCGCGGTGAGCGCGCCGTACCCCAGCGAGGCGAACAGCGTGTCGACATCGTGCATGTTCAGCACCTCGGTCACGCGGCGAAGGTCGGCGTCCGAGATGTCACCGAGCGAGCGCTGCGCGAGGCGCTTCAGCTCGCGATCGAGGAGCTCCTTGCCGTGCGCGATGTTCTCGTCACGCTGCGCGCGCTTGAACCACTGCCTGATCTTTTCGCGCGCACCCGGCGTCTGGACCATGCCGAGCCAGTCGCGCGACGGGCCGCGCGCGGCCTTGCTCGTGACGATCTCCACGATGTCGCCCGAGCTGAGGCGGTGGTCGAGCGGCACGATGCGGCTGTTCACCTTTGCGCCGATCGTCCGGTGGCCCACGTCGGTGTGGATTCGATACGCGAAGTCGATCGGCGTCGCTCCCGCGGGGAGCGCCTTCACCTCGCCCTTGGGCGTGAAGACGAAGACCTCGTCCTGGAAGACGTCGACCTTGAG
>JANMWW010000138.1:0-1651 GCA_031394155.1 Chloroflexota bacterium
GCCACGATCACGGCGATGGCAATAACAGCGATGATGAGGGCGTACTCGACCAGTCCCTGGCCATCCTCTTCACGGAAAAATGCGAGCATTTGTTTGAACCTCCGTTCCTTGCATGCTCGGCTCCCAGACGGGCGCCGCCATCACGAAGTTTAGGTATGACGCCCCGGGCGGCAATCCCCCTGGAGTACTCCCCAGAACGGCTGATACCGGGTTGTGTTCCGCCTAGCGGAAGTCGGGATGGCCGCCAGAGACGACCCTGTCCCGAAGCTCTTCGAGGGCGCTGGGCTGCCGGTCGCGCTTGGGTATCCGCTCCCCCAGCGACGCCGCGAGCGCCTCGCGCAGCTCTTCGAGGGTGCAGCCGAAGATCTCGCCGCTGGTCTCGAATTCCGCTCGCAGCCGCAGGAAACCGAAGCGGTTGTGGCGCGAAACATCGAGCCCGCTGCAGACCTCATCGAGCAGCAGATAGAGGCTCGCGCGCCGCTCTTCGGGGAGGCCGGTGAGCCAGCTGCTCAGCAGCGTCGCGCCGCGTGCGTCCATACGTCGATCCTCTCACGAGCGTCTACAGAACTGCGCCACGGTGGTGGCGATCTCACTTGCCGGCACGCGGCGTACCCGCGCGCTGGGGAGCGCTGCGAGAAGCCCCGCGCCGTAGTCGCGGAGCAATGCTCGGCGGTCTAGCAGCACCACCGCGCCTCGGTCCGTGCGCGCACGGATCAGCCGTCCGAACCCCTGCCGCAGCCGCAGGGCGACCTGCGGGAGGTGGAATTCACGGAAGGGGTCCTCGTAGCGCTCCGCCCGGCCCTGGACCAGCGGATCGTCGGGCACAGCGAACGGCAGTCGCGCGATGACGACGCACTCCAGGATCTCGCCGGGCAGGTCGATGCCCTCCCAGAAGGACTGCGTGCCCAGGAGAACGGCCTTCCCCGCGGCGAACCGCTCGAGCAACGCACGCCGCGAGCCATCGACACCCTGCGTCAGCACCGCGATGCCCGATTCCTCGAGTGGCAAAAGACGCGCCGCCACTTCGCGCATCGCGCTGTGCGCGGTGAAGAGCACCAGCGTGCGTCCGTCCAGGGCGCGGCCGATCTCGGCGATCGTCTCGGCGGCCTCGTCCGCGAACTCGGGATCGCCGGGCAGCGCGCCGTCCTCGGGCACGACGAGGATCGCCTGCAATGCGTAGTCGAACGGCGATCCGAACGCGCGCGCATCCGCGACGTCGCCGATGCCGAAGCGATCGAGCGCGAAGACGAATGAGCCGGCCACCGCGAGCGTCGCCGATGTAAAGACCGCCGACTTGCGTGTCTCGACCAGACCGCGCCGGATCGCTTCACCCAGATGCGATGGCGCGACGTGAAGCGCGACCTCGCCATCGCGTCCGCGCGCGAGCCAGACGATGTCCCCGCCACGCGGCTGGTGGATCCCGCGCGAGATCGCTATGCGCACGCCGGTGAGCTCACCGAGCGCCGACGCGAGCTCGGCCTTCTCGTCCTCATCCGTCGTGCGCGCCGCGAGTCGTTCCGCGGCGGACGCGATGCCGGCGACCGCGTCCGCGAGGCGCTCGCCCGCCAGCTCGACCGGGAGCCAGACCTCGTCGCTCGCGCGCAGACCCGGCGTCACGCGGATCCGGTCCTCGACCGACTGCGGTCCGAGT
>JANMWW010000142.1:0-2468 GCA_031394155.1 Chloroflexota bacterium
TCGCAGCCGTGCGGATCTTCACTCTGAAATAATCCGACCCTTGCCCCAGCTCGACGCGATCGGCATCGTCAGCGCGGACCTGAAAGCCACCGTCCGCTTCTATCGCCTGGTGGGCCTTGAGATTCCCGAGTCGACCGAGGACCACATCGATCTTGTCACCCCGAGCGGCGTGAGGATCATGTTCGACGCGCTCGAGCTCATCAAGAAGCTCGATCCCGAATGGGTGAAGCCCGTGGGCCACCCGATCGCCCTCGCCTTCCGATGCATCAACGCGAAGGAAGTCGACGAGGTCTACGGACGCATCACGGCCGCGGGATTCCGCGGCAAGGCGCCGCCGTTCGAGGCGTTCTGGGGCCAGCGGTATGCGACCGTGCTCGACCCGGATGGCAACGCCGTCGACCTGTTCGCCAAAACATCAGACGGTGACTAGAACGCGAAAGGCGCAACGGACGGCGTAGATCTAGCGCAGCACGACCAGCCCCGGCGGCGAGGTCTTCAGCCACGAGCGGTCGTGCACCAGCGCGCGCACAGTCTCGAGGAGCTCCTGAGCCGCGCGCGAGAGTCGTCGGTCGCGGCGATGCGCGAGGCCGATGGTCCGAGTCAGCGCCGGCTTCGTGATGCGTACCGCGTGCAATGAGCCGTGCGGCTCCACGACGAGGCTCGGTACGATCGCCGCGCCCAACCCGGCCGCAGTCAGGCGCAGCACGCCATCCATCTCGCCGCCCTCGACCGCGAATGTCGGCGCGAAGCCAGCGGCGCGGCACGCCGCCTCGGTCGCCGAGCGAAGGTCGTAGCCCTCGCGGAACATCACCAGCGGCACGTCGCGCAGATCGGCGACGGCCATCGTTCGCCGGCGCGCGAGCGGATGGTCACGCGAGACCGCGACGACGAGCTCCTCTCGCAGCAGTGCCTGCGTCTCGAGCACATCGTCGCGGATGGGGAGGATCACCAGCGCGATATCCACAGCGCCTTCCTCGACCGCGGCGACGAGCTCGACCGACCCGGCCTGACGGATGGCGAGTTCGATGCCGGGATACGCCGCGTGAAAGCGGCTGAGCACCGCGGGAACGAGCGTCGCCGCGAGGCTCGGCGTCGCGCCGATCGCGATCCGGCCCCGCGCCAGTCCACCGAGCGAGCGAAGCTCACCGGCCGCCGCATCCACATCGGCGACGATCCGACGCGCGAAGGGGAGTAACGTCTCGCCGGCGGGCGTCAGCGTGATCTTTCCCTTCATACGATCGAAGAGCTCGGTCCCCAGCTCGGCCTCGAGCCGGCGCACATGCGCGCTTACCGAGGGCTGCGCCATTCCGAGCTCGCGAGCGGCGCGGGTGAAATGCCGCTGCTCGGCGACGGCCAGATACGCGCGTAACTGACCGATCTGCACGTTCATAGCCTACGACTATCAAGACGACAATGTCCATGTATTTGTCTTCTGACCCGCGCAACACTACGGTGCGACGCGGCTGGAGGTGCAGCGGGTGGCGTCGATTGCGAACGCGCGGCAGCGCCCACACGAACGGACCGATCGTTGGTGGGTCGAGCCCGTGATGATCGTCAGCATCCTCGGCGCCTTCGTCGTGTACTCGCTGATCGTCAGCGTCATGAACGCCAACTACTTCTACGAGCCGTACCTCTCGCCGTTCTACTCGCCGTGCCTGACGACGGGCTGCATCCATCCGACGTGGCCGATCATTGGCAACTGGTACACGCTGTCGCCGGCGTTCCTCATCGTCGGTTCACCGCTCGCGTTCCGGCTGACCTGCTACTACTACCGGCGCTCGTATTACCGCGCGTTCTTCTGGTCGCCGCCGGCATGCACGATCCCCGACGCGCGCGCGAAGTACAGCGGTGAGACGAAGTTCCCGTTCATTCTCCAGAACATCCACCGCTACGCGCTCTATCTCGCGATCGTCGTCCTGGCGATCCTGTGGTGGGACGCGATCCTCGCGTTCAACTTCAACGGTCGCTTCGGGATCGGCCTCGGCACCGTGATCATGGTCGCGAACGTCCTGCTGCTCTCCGGCTACACATTGGGGTGCCACGCGGCGCGCTATCTCGTCGGTGGCTACCTCGACTCGTTCCACGGCAAGTCGCTGCGGTTCCGGCTGTGGGAGCTCGCCACAAAGCTGAATGAGCGTCACTCCCGTTGGGCCTGGTTCTCGCTCTTCGGCGTCGCGCTGACCGACCTGTACATCCGTCTGAACGCGATGGGCGTCATCGTCGATCCACGGATCGTTTTTTGAACACGACAGGCACAGCCAGGCTGTGCCTGGCTGAGCCTCAGTACCCGGCCCCACGAATGGAGCAGCCGAAGGCAGCGAGTTGGGTAGGGATTAGCAAGTAGTGCAACGTCACGAGTACGACGTCATCGTGATCGGCGCGGGCGGCGCCGGGTTGCGGGCGGCGGTCGAGGCGAGCTCGATGGGCGTGAAGACGGCGCTCATCTGCAAGTCGCTCCTCGGCAAGGC
>JANMWW010000191.1:0-21625 GCA_031394155.1 Chloroflexota bacterium
ACGTGCGCGTCCGATCTCGCCCTCGGACGCGCCCTCCTTGGGAGCGGAGAGATCGTTGCCTTCGACGATGACGGTGGAGGTGTAGATCTCGCCTTCGAACTCGTCCTTGCTCTTGAGAACGCGCAGACCGGGCATCAGCGCGCCTTCGTCCCGGTCTTGTCTGTCTTGGCCATCGCGCGGGAGGCGGAGACGCCGGCCGCGACGATGTTGGCGTACGCGCCACAGCGGCAGAGGTTGCCCGAGACCGCGCGTTTCACGTCGTCCTCGCGCGCGGACGGATCGGCGCGCAGCAGCGCGACGATCGACATGACCTGGCCAGGCGTGCAGAAGCCGCACTGAAAGGCATCGTGCTCGATGAAGGCTTCCTGCACGGGATGGAGCGTGCCGCCCTCAGAGAGGCTCTCGATCGTCTCGACGCGGCGCCCTTCACACGAGATCGCGAGCGTCAGGCACGAATACACCGTGCGTCCGTCGACGATGACGGTGCACGCGCCGCAATCGCCCTGGTTGCAGACTTTTTTCGAGCCGGTGAGGCCGAGCGAATCGCGCAACGTATCGAGCAGCGAACGGTGCGGCGGGACGTGGACCACCACATCGCGGCCGTTCACGTTGAGGGAGACGTCGAGCGCACCGGGTCCGCGCAGCATCTGGACCCATCGTATCGAGCCGGGCTCGAGGGCGTCGGCGCTGTTGCGGGCGAAGCATTTCAACACGTGCGACTGTCGCGCCGAACGCGCCAGCGAAGTGCAATGTGCCCCCGTATGCTCGCCCCACAGCAGCGGGAGGTCTAAAGCGATATGACCATTCAAAAGGTCGGCATCGTCGGATTCGGCCAGATGGGCTCGGGGATCGCCCAGGTCTGCGCGATGGCCGGCTTCGACGTGCTCGCGCGCGAGGTCGACCAGAAGTTCATCGACGGCGGCCTGAAGCGCATCGACGGCTCCCTCGCGCGCGTCGTGAAGTCCGGCAAGGCCAGCGAGGACGACGCGAAGGCGGCCCGGGCGCGCATCCGCGGAACGACGTCGCTCGCCGAGTTCGCCGATCGCGACCTGGTCATCGAAGCGGTCATCGAGGTCATCGACGCGAAGAGAGTTGTGTTTAGCGAGCTCGATCGCGTCTGCCCGCCGACCACGCTCTTCGCCTCGAACACCTCGAGCCTCGCGATCATCGAGATCGCGAGCGCGACCAAGCGCGCCGACAGGTTCGCCGGCCTCCACTTCTTCAACCCACCCGTGGTCATGCAGCTCGTCGAGATCGTGCGCGCGCTCACGACGAGCCAGTCCACGATCGACGCGCTCCGCGAATTCGTGACGAAGCTCGGTCACCAGCCCGTGGTGTGCTCGGACACGCCGGGCTTCATCGTGAACCGGCTGATGGTGCCGATCATGCTCGAGGCGGTCCGCGCGCTCGAGCAGGGAGTCGCTTCGGTCGAGGACATCGACAAGGCGGTGAAGCTGGGCCTGCGCCACCCGATGGGGCCGTTCGAGCTGATCGATTACACCGGCGTCGACATCAACTACCACGTGGCGAACGTGTTCTTCGACGAGTTCAAGGATCCGAAGTGGGCGCCGCCGGCTTTGCTGAAGCGCATGTTCCTCGCCGGTCAACTCGGCGTGAAGACCGGCAAGGGCTTCTACGAGTACGACGAGCAGGGAAAGAAAAAGACGTAGGCGTGTCTCCTGGGCGAAGCTCGGAGATCGGGCAGGACTCGCCCGACCTCGTGCGCACGGACACGGTGAAGGCTGCGATCTGGGCGACCATCGCCGGCGCTTCGCAGATCATCGCCGTCGCGTTCGCGCAGGGCTTCTTTCCCGATTGGTACTTCCTCTTCATCGCGCTTGGCTACGCGCTGCTCCTTCCCGTGATCGCGGTGCTCCATGTTCGTCACGCCTCGGTCCGGCAGAGCGGCGCGATCCTCGGGACCAGCGCGGGCACCGCGGCGGTGACCGTCGGGCTCGCGGCGTCCGCGAACATGGAACTCGTCGTCGCGGCACTGCTCGTGCGCGGCATCTGGTGGTGGACGATGGGAAAGATGTGGGCGGAGACGGACGTCATCCCGCGGTGGCTCGGCCTTCCCACGATGGTCCTCAGCGTCGTCGCGATCGCGGCCGCTGTCGCATCCGCGCCGATGAACATGAGTGCCGCGGCGCTCTGGACCGCGGAACGGCTCATCCTCGGCGTCTGGACGCTTGCTCTCGCGGTCGCGCTCTGGCGCACGCGCTAGATGACGCCTCGGAAGCGCGCCGGTTGGATACCATCGTTCCGATGGCGGTGACCTCGCGCACGCGTCACGGAGATCTCGGTCTGACGCTCGACGACCTGAAGAGCATGTACCGCTACATGCTGATGACCCGGATGGTCAGCGAGCGCATCCTGCAGCTCAACCGCATGGGCCGAACGCCCTTCGGCGCGGGCACGGACGGCCACGAGGCCGCGCAGATCGGCGCCGCCTGGAATATTCGCCGTGGCAAGGACTGGACGGTCCCGTATTACCGCGATATGGGCGTGGCCTTCGTTCTGGGCGTCACGCCGCTCGAGGAATTCCGCATGGTCCTCGCGAAGGCGACGGACGAGCACTCAGCCGGACGCCAGATCCTGAATCAGTTCTCGAAACCAGAGGACCGCATCGTCACGCGCTCGGTATGCGTGGCGACGGAGTTCCCGCACGCGGTCGGGCTCGCGCTCGCCATCCGCAACCGCAAGGAGGAGAACATCGTCTTTGCGTTCGGCGGCGACGCCTCCACCAGCCCGGGTGATTTCCACGAAGCCGCGAACTTCGCCGCGGTGCACAAGCTCCCCGTGGTCTTCGTCATCGAGAACAATCTCATCGCGATCTCGACGCGCTTCGAGTGGCAGATGGCCGTGCGCAATGTCGCCGACAAGGCGTCGGGCTACGGCATGCCCGGCTTCATCGCCGACGGGATGGACGTTCTCGACTCGTACGCGAAGACGAAGGAGGCCGTCGACTTCACACGAGCGGGCGGCGGTCCCGCGCTCGTCGAGCTCAAGTGCTACCGCTATCAGCCCCACACCTCAGACGATGACGACATGCGCTATCGCACGAAGGACGAGGTCAAAGAGTGGATGGCGAAGGACCCGATGGACCACGCGCGGCGTTATCTCCTCGAGCAGGGCGTCACCGAAGAGCAGCTGGCCACGATCCGCGCCGGTCTCGATACCGAGATCGAAGCCGCGATCGCGCAGGCAGAGAGCGAGCCGGACCCGCGTCCCGAGGACGCGATGCGCCATGTGTACGCGGAGGGTCACCCGCTCCCCGACGGCACGCGGGCCTAACCCCTGTGCGCGTCCTCGTCGCGCTTCTCGCGATCGTGCTGGCTTCTTGTACGAGCAACCCGCCGACGACGCTGCCGACTCCAGCACCGACGCGCGACCCCGGGATCGTGAGCGTCTCGGTGCTTCTCGACCTGTCGGGCCCGCGCGCTCCCAGCGGAGAGCCTCAACGTAATGCGATGCAGCTCTGGATCGATCAACCGCGCACCAGCCCGGTCAGGCTGCGCGTGAAATTCGTGGATGTGGCGGGGTCGGACGCGAAGCTCCTCCTCGAGCTTCGCCGGGCGGTGGTGGAAGACCGTGCCGACACGATCGTCATCGGCGCCCCGCTGCCACAGGGCGACACGTTCAAGCAGGCCATCCAGGTGGCGTCGGTCCCGGTGCTGCTCACGCTGCCGGTCGCCGATCCGACCTCGGCCGTCGGCGGCCGCTTCACGTTCGCACTTGCTCCGACGCCGGCGGCGATCGCGCACGCGCTGGCGGACGACCTCATCGCTCGTGGCGTGCTCGAGCCGATGCTGCTTGCCGGTGAGGAATCCGCGGGAGCGATCGTCGAGCGCTCCGCGCTTGTCGCCGATCTGCAGACCCGGAAGATCGTCGCGCCGATCCCGGTCAATCTCGCGGCGACCGGCGGCCCGCAACGCGTCCGCAACGCCGCCGCCATCGCGAAGAGCGTCGTGCTGTTCGGGGCGAGCGCCTCTTATGGCGACGTCATTCGCTCGTTTTCCATCTCGCCCATCGCACCGCGCGTGTATCTCTCATACCTGACGGAGACGGCAGACGTCACAAATCTGCGCGACCAGAGCGCACTCGTGGCGTGGCCGGGCTCGCGGTCGCTGCTGCCTGGCTTCGTGACCACACCGGATCAGCGCACGTTCCTTCAATCATTCCGCGATCGCCACGGTGCGCCGAGCACGCTCGCCGCCACCGCCTACGATTCGCTCGGTCTGATCGAAATCGCGGCGCGGCAGGCGCCGACCGAGCTCGACGCCGGTAATCTACGGCTGCGAATCGAGACGGGGGCGTTTAGGGGAGTCGTGACGCGCTACAGCTTCGATCCGCAGCGCCATACCGGCTTCACGACGGAGGATCTCGTCTACGTGCGCTGGGACGCGCAGCGGGAGGGGCCGGCGCTCCCATGAACGATGCCCTGATATACAACTGGAATCGCGACGGCCGCGCAGTGAAGGCCGATTACCGCGCGGTCGAGCTCGATGACGAGACGCTGCGCGACGGACTGCAGGGTCCAAGCGTGCGCAACCCGCCACTCGAGATCAAGAAGCGGCTGCTTCACCTCATGGACCAACTCGGCATCCACACCGCGGACATCGGCCTGCCTGGCGCATCGGATCGCGCGCGGGCGGAGATCGTCGCGCTCGCGAAGGAAACGACCAAGCTGCGGACGCTGAAGCCGAACATGGCTCTTCGTACGCATCCGGCAGATGTGGCGGCCGCGATCCGCGCGGCGACCGAGGCCGGCGTGGCGATCGAGGCTTGCGCGTTCATCGGCAGCTCACCCATCCGTCGATTCGCCGAGGACTGGTCGCTCGACACGATGCTGCGCAATGTCGAAGAGTCCGTGGCGACACTTGTGAAAGCCGGGCTCTCGGTCATGTTCGTCACTGAGGACACCACGCGCGCCGACGCCCAGACGCTCGCGAAGCTCTACGAGACCGCCATCGCCGCGGGCGCGGCGCGGATCTGCGCATCGGACACCGTCGGGCACGCAACGCCAGAGGGCGTGCGCAACCTGCTCACATTCCTGCGGACCGACGTGATCAAAGGGCGGAAGGTCGCGCTGGACTATCACGGGCACAACGACCGTGGCCTCGGAACGATCAATGCGCTCGCCGCGACCGCGATCGCAGATCGCGTACACGGCTGCGCGCTGGGGATCGGCGAGCGCGTCGGCAATACCTCGATGGACCAGCTGCTCGTCAATCTCCGGCTCTGGGATCTCTTCGATCGCGACCTGTCACCACTGGTCGAGTACGTGACCATCGTGTCGGAGCACTGTGGCGTCCCGATCCCCGCGAACTATCCGGCGCTCGGCGCGGATGCCTTCCGCACCGGGACCGGCGTTCACGCGGCGGCCGTGATCAAGGCGCTTCGTAAGGGTGACCGCGCGCTCGCGGACAGCGTGTACAGCGGCGTGCCCGCGTCGGTCGTCGGACGCGAGCAGCGCATCGAGGTCGGCCCGATGTCCGGCGAATCGAACGTCGTGTACTGGCTCGAGTCGCACGGTTACGAGCCGACGAAGGAGCGCGTCGCGCGCGTCTTCGACCGCGCGAAGCAGAGCGACCGGCTGCTCACACAGGAAGAGCTCGACGGTCTTGCCCGAAGGTAGTCAGCGGCCCCTGCGCCTCAGCGACGTGTACGCACTGCACATGGCCGACGTGACCTATCCGGAGGGACATCCGCTCGCGGGCACGACCGGACCGGTGAATGCATTCGCGATCCGCCTCCCCGACGGCATCGTGCTCGTCGACACCGGGATCGGCTCGGGCAACGACTGGATCGATCTGCACTATCAGCCGCACGGTCGCACGATCCGCGACGCGCTCGCGAGCGCGCATCTCGAGGTCGAAGCCGTGCGCATGGTCATCAACACGCACATGCATTTCGATCACTCAGGTCAGAACTCCGCGTTCCCCGGCGTGCCGATCATCGTGCAGCAGGCCGAGTGGGACATCGCGTGGGACGAGGGGCACACCGTGACCGAGTGGCTCGATTTTGATGGCGCGCGCTACGAGCGTGTGGCTGGCGACGTCGAGGTCGTACCGCGGGTCCGCGTTCTGGCGACGCCTGGGCACACGCCTGGCCACCAGTCGGTGACGGTCGAGACGGACGAGGGTCTCGTGCTCATCGTCGGCCAGGCTTCGCACGACGCGCGGGCGTTCGCCACGGGTGAAGGCGATGCTTCGATCCAGCGGCTGCGCGAGCTGAACGCGGACCGCATCCACTTTTCACACGAGCGCGCGACGCTGAAGCGCGCGCCAAAGCACAGCCGCCCGAACTGACCTGGTCCTGCGGGCCCCAGACGACGATGAGCAGGGTCCGCGTTATGGGATCGCGTTCTGCGAACATGGGTACGTGGCCGCCCGTTCAGCGTCAATCATCACGCCTGCCCGCCTACTCCCCGAGGCGTCTATCAAGCGAGTGGAAGTTACACCGCCGACGACGAACGGCGCCAAGAGCGCTGCGATCCGTGGGAAGGCGCTGATCTTCTGGGATCCCAAGATCCCCGGAAAGAAGCTCGACGCGATCGACACGGACCAGATCACTCCGTCGAACGATTGCGTCTCCGAAAGCCTCGAGACGCTCGACGCGCGATGGAAGGCGGGATCGTTCCGCTTCTTGATGCCCGACTTCGTCGAGCGGGTCGGACGCGGGGAGAACTTCGTCATCGCCGGCGATCGCTTCGCCATCGGCTCGTCGCGCGAGATGAGCCCGGCCGGCGTGAAGGGCGTGGGCGACGCGGCTGGCCACGAGATCGTGATCGTCTGCGGCGCGGGCATGGGCGACATCTTTCGGCGCAACGCGCTCAACCTTGGACTGCACGTGATCCAGAGCCGCGCCGCGGTCGAAGATGCGCAGGAGGGCGACGAGCTCTCCCTTGAGCCGGTCACGCGCACGCTCACGAACGAGACCCGCGGCAAGACCTACCAGCCTTCGCCTCTGTCCCCTGAGGAGGAGGAGATCCGCCGGTCGGGAGGCATCATCAAGATCGGCAAGCGCGAGTTCGCCGAATCCGTGCGCCGCGCGCCCGAGGTCGTGTGGCCGGACGCCACGACCGCTCGGCGCCTGTCCTCGACCGAGCAGATCCTGTGGTCGCATCGCGTCGACAAGGACGCCGAGGTGCGGCCCGGCGCAACGATCCGCGTCTACGCCGACCTGCTCCCCGCTTCCGATGGCACCGGCCCCTTCTCGATCCACACCTTTAATCAGATCAGCGGCGGCGACACGATCTATCCCCGCCAGGTCGCGTACGCGAACGACCACTTCGTCTTCAATCACCGCGAGGCCGACGACAAGCAGACGGCGATCGGCAAGCAGTTCTCGGATCGCTATGGCATCGGCAAGCCGCGATACGCGACACCGGGCGACGGCATCTTCCATTTCTATTTCCCCGAGCAGGGACTGGTGGTCCCCGGCGCGCTCATTCCGGGCGCCGACTCGCATAGCCGTGCCTACGGCGCGCACGGCGCGCTCGGCTATGGGGTCGGGTCGACGACGCTCGGCTTCGGTTGGGCGACGGGCTACGTGTACTTCACGTGCGCGAAGCAGCGGCGCGTCCGTTTCACAGGGAAGCTCAATCCGTGGGTCAGTGGGAAGGACGTCGTGCTCTCGCTGCTGGCGCGCTGGGGCGCGAAGCAGTCGCAGGGCATGAGCGTCGAGTTCGTCGATGCGAATCGGCAGCTGCCGATGAGCTATCGCAACACGATCGCGAACATGATGGCCGAGGGCGAGGCCACGAACGGCATCTTCGCTCCAGACGAGACGACGCTCGCGTGGTTCCAGGAAAAGAACATCCCACTTCCCTACGCACGGTTCGGTCCAGGCGAGGACGTGCCCTGGGAGATCGACGAGGAGCTGGACCTCGCGCAGGTCGAGCCGCTCATCGCAAAGCCGTTCTCACCCGCGAACGCATCGCCAGCCTCGGAGGTCGCGAAGGAGCGCCTCTCCTTTGACAAAGCGTTCATCGGGTCGTGCACGAACGGCGGCTACTCCGACCTCCTCGAAGCCGCGCTGGTGATCAGCGCCGCGAAGAAGAAGGGACTCACGAAGGCCGCGAAGGAGTTCGTGATCTTCCCAGGGTCCGGCGCGGTGAAGAAGGAGATCGAGCGCACCGATCCGCGCCTTGGCGGCGAATCGATCGCCGACGTGCTGCGATCGGTCGGCGCGGAGATCCGCGAGTCGTGGTGCGGCCCCTGCTTCGGTCAGGGTCCCGACGCCCTGGTGAAGGGCGAGACCGCGATCACATCCTTTAACCGCAACTGGGCGAATCGCATGGGCGTCGGCGGCATGGGGTATCTCGCGTCGCCCGCGGTAGTGGCCGCATCGGCGCTGCTCGGTTACATGGGCCCGCCGAGCGAGCTCGGCATCGAGTGGCAAGCGGAGCGGTTCGTCTAAGCGCGTCTCGAGCCGCCTGATGGGTCGATCGCTGAGGCGGCACGGCGCGTGCGGACACCGAGTGCGTGACCCCTAGGTCCCCCGCAGCTCCTGGACGAGGGGTGCGAACTCGTCCATCGCCTGGCCGGGCACGGCGATGTAGCTGATCCCCAGATCCTCACGCATCTCACGCAGCAGCGAGCGCAGCGACGCGCGTGTGCCGTATAGGAAGTAGGGGCTGCGGAACAGCGCGTTAGCGCTGCGCTTCGCGATGGTCGCCGCTGCGCGGGAGAATGAGCGCGCGTGATCTGAGACGCCCGCGTCGAACACCCAGAGGTTCTTCTCGACATCCCGGCCCGCCGCGTAGCGATCGAAGCGTTTCACGCGGTCGCGCAGCCCGCCGATCGTCACGCTCCGTGGACGCGGTCGCCCGTGCGAATCGATCGAAGGAGCGAAGCCCACGATCTCCGCGGATCTCGCCGCGAGTTTCAGCACGCGCGCACCGCCGCCGCCGATCATGAACGGAGGTCGCGGCTTCTGCACCGGCCGCGGCAGGATGCGCGTTTCGCGAAGCGTGTAATAGGTGCCGCTGTGATCGACGGTGTCCTCGCGGAGAAGTCGATCGAGCAGCGGGACCGCCTCCTCGAGCCGCGCGACGCGCACCGCGGGCGCGTCGTAGGGGATGCCCATCTGCCGGTAGTCCGGCACGCTCCAGCCCGCACCGATGCCGAGCTCGATGCGTCCGCCGGAGATCACGTCCATCGTCGCGATCTCTTTCGCGAGCATCACGAGGTTGCGGTAGTCGTTCGAGAAGACGAACGAGCCGACGCGCAGACGTTCGGTCGCGTCGGCGGCCGCCATCATCGCGGGGATCGGCGCGAGTTGCGCGCCCATGTGATCGGTGACGAGGAGCACGTCGTAGCCCTGCGCCTCGGCGCGACGCGCGAACTCGCGCCACCGCGTCCCGCCACCCGCCCAGCGCGCGGTCACGGCGAAGCGGAAGGGACGCGCCACCGGGCGAGTCTAGGTGCGGCCGCTCGGTCGCCCCGCACACACGTATGCGAACCGAATGCCGTTGCGTCACCGTTACGGGTGTAGTGAGGAAGATCGCGGTCGTGCTTGCCGCTGTGTTGCTCGTGGTTGTGCTCCCGGAGGCAAGCGCGGCCGCGGTCCCCTCCTTTAACGACCCCGGCAACTCGATCGACGCCGCGGCCGTGCCGCAGGGCCAATTCCGGGGCTATTGGGTCGATGCGTTCGGCGATGGCATGTACACGCCGGGCCAGATCGACGACGTGATCGCGTCGACCAAGGCGATCAACGCCAACGCGATCATCGCCCAGGTCGTTCGTCGCGGCGACTGCTTCTGTAACAGAGCCGCCGCGGTGCGGACCGAGCAAGCGGGCGTCGATCCCGCGCCGTTCGACCCCTTGCAGACGCTGATCGATAAAGCGCACGCGAACGGGATCCAGGTCCACGCTTGGGTCATCGCGACGTCGATCTGGCGCGGGACGACCCCGCCCGCCGATCCGAGCCACGTTTTCAACCTTCACGGCAGCACTACGACCGGTGCGGTCAATTGGCTGACGAAGCGGTCGGATGGACTGCAGCAGCTGAACACCGACTGGATGATCGATCCGGGTCACCCCGACGCCGCGCAATGGATCGTCGACATGGCGACGAGCATCGTCCGCAGCTACAACGTCGACGGCATCAACCTCGACCGGATCCGGTACCCCGACAGCAACATCGCGAGCGCGCCGTCATGGGGCTACAACCCGACCGCGGTCGCCCGCTTCCAGCACGAGACCGGGCGCGCCGACATGCCGGCCAACAGCGATCCGCAGTGGTCGCAATGGCGGCGCGATCAGATCACGGCGATCGTGCGAAAGATCTACATCGAGAGCTTCGCGATCCGGCCGTCGGTCCGCGTTTCCGCCGACACGATCTCCTACGGCTACGGTCCGCAGCACGGTGGTGGCTTCACCGACACCCGCACGTACGCCGAAGTGCTGCAGGACTGGGACGGCTGGATGCGCGAGGGCATCCTCGATACGAACATCGTGATGAACTACAAGCGCCAGCTCACGGTGAACCAGGACGTCATGTACAAGGAGTGGTCCGACTTCGCGAAGGACCACCCGTACAACCGGCAGGCGGTGATCGGGACCGGCCTCTACCTCAACGACATCGCTTCGAGCGTGACGCAGGCGCGCATCGCCGTCGCGCCGAGCAGCGCGGGGAACATTGGTGCGGGCTGGGCCGGCTATTCGTATCGCACGCCGGATGCGATGACCGACGCGGGCACGCGCACCGGCACGGCGAGCCGCGCGCAGCTGCAGCAGGGACTGACCCTTCCATCGACCTACGACGCCGCGACGCCCGCGGTCTTCGCGTCGACGGCCCCAGTCCCCGCCATGACCTGGAAGACGCAGCCGACGATGGGGCACATCCGCTCGACCGCGACGCCCGGCGCGCGCGTGGAGCTACGGATCGACGGGGTGCCAGTGCGCTACACCGTGGCCGACGGCAAGGGCTGGTTCGCGTTCGTCGATGTCCTGCCGGGCACGTATAGCGTCGCGTCCGCGGGTGTCACGCTTGGCGTCGCACGCGTCGTCGCGGGCGGACTTGCGGGTCTGACTGCAGCCGTGCCGACGCCGACGCCCTCTACTTCACCATCTGTGTCACCGGCAGCATCGCCGTCGACTTCGCCATCTCCGCCGCCGTCCGCATCGCCGGCCACATGCACGAGCACCGTTGGGCCGGGCATCCCGCCGCCGGCGACGACGCCCGCGGGCGTTCCCGGTTTCCACGCCGCGTGGTACGGGCAGTCCGGATACATGACTCTCTGCCCGGACACGACGAGTACCGCGACGGTCGCGTACTACAACTCCGGCGCGCGCGGCTGGGTCGCAGGTCGAATGGGCGAGGTCGCGTACCTCGGCACGTGGAAGCCCGAGCCCGGGCAGGATGCACCGTCGCCGCTCGGCGGTGATGGATCGATGGGCTCGCCAAACACCGCGTGGCCGCGCTACGACCGCATCGCGGTCCAGCCCGCGGCGTACGTCGGACCGAGCCAGGTGTCGTGGTTCCAGTTCACTGTGAAAGCACCGGCGACTCCGGGCACCTACAAGCTCTACCTCCGTCCTTTGGTGGAGGGCTCCACCTGGATGGAGGACTTCGGCGTGTTCTGGGTCGTCACCGTCAAGTAGGGACACCTCACATCGCGCATACCCGCTACGTTCTGTGGTGATGGTCTGGATCGCCCTCGCGATCGTCTACGTCGTCTGGGGCTCGACGTTCTTCGCGATCGCGCTCGTCGTCCATTCGATGCCACCGCTCCTCGCAGCTGGTGCGCGTTTCATGATTGCCGGGCTGATCCTCGGGGTGATCATCGCGCTCCGCGACAGGCGCGCGCTGCGCGTCGGCCGCCGTCAGCTCGTCGGTGCGGCGGCCGTGGGCACCCTCCTCCTGGCGGGCGGCAACGGACTGGTCACCCTCGGTGAGCGCACCGTCCCGTCCGGCCTCGCGGCGTTGATCATCGCGTCCATCCCGCTATGGGTCGTGATCCTGCGTCTGGCCTTCGGCGAGCGCATCGGCAGGGACATCCTGGCCGGCGTAGGCGTGGGCATCGTCGGCGTTGGCATCCTCGTCGTTCCGAATGGCATCACTGGCCAGATCGAGCTGTTGCCGCTGCTGCTGCTCGTCCTCGCGGCGCTCTTCTGGGCCTCTGGGTCGTTCCTCTCGCAGCGGATCGCGATGCCGCTGAGCGTGTGGGGGTCGGCCGTCTATCAACAGATCGCGGCCGGCATCGTACTGATCGGGTTCGGCACCGTATTCGGCGAGGCGCGAGCGGTCGATGCGTCGCGGTTCACGACAGAGTCGCTGTTCGGACTCGCGTATCTCGTCGTGTTCGGATCGCTCGTCGCGTTCTCGGCGTACACCTGGCTTCTCCAGAACGCGCCCGTGTCGCTCGTCTCGACCTACGCGTATGTCAATCCGGTGATCGCGGTGTTCCTTGGCACGCTCTTCCTGGCTGAGCCGATAACGCCGACGATGATCGCGGGAGCGGCGCTCATCCTCGCGGCGGTCGCGTTCACCCTCCAGCGCCTGAACAGCGCTCGTGTCGCCTCGCGCGCCGCGGAGGCAGCCTAGTCGTCGGTCACGCCTCGCCAACGAGCACGCGCAGGTGTTCGGCCCCGCACCGGGCAATGAGCGGTTGGGCACGACGGACAACCCGGTGTCCGGGGCTTGTCGTCCAGCGCCAGGCCCTGTACGGTCATTTTCCTGATGTTCCGCGCCAGCGTCGTCCTCCAGATCATCATCGTTGCCTCGATCGAGGCAGGCGAGGGAGGCGCGCACCGCTAGGAACACTCAAGAACTTCAGCCAGCGGAAAGCCTCCCGAAAGGGGAGGCTTCTTTGTTTGTAGGAGAGAAATGCATGACAAGCGTCGGTGAGCGTCCCAACAACACCGCGAGCGTCAGCGAGCGTCTCAAGGGGGTGGCCGCGGTCGGAACGGAGATCCCGGAGACCGGCTGGGCGTACCACGAGGGAACCTTCAAGCCGCTGGCAGACGCGAACGTGAGCATCGCGACGCACGCGCTCAACTACGGCACCGGGATCTTCGAGGGCATCCGCGCGTACTGGAACCCCGAGCAGGAACAGCTCTACGTCTTCCGCGTGCGCGATCACTTCACGCGCATGGCCGCGTCGTGCCGCATCCTGCGCATCGAGCTTCCCGGCGACGCCGACGCGCTGAGCGAGCTCGTGGTCGAGCTGTTGCGACGCAATCAGGTCCGTTCCGACGCTTACGTGCGACCGCTCGCGTACAAGGCGGCGCGCTCGATCAAGGTCGCGCTCACGGATCTGCGAAGCGCGTTCTCCATGTTCACGTTCCCGCTCGGCGACTACATGCCGACGACCGGCCTCACGGCCAAGACCTCGAGCTGGCGACGCATCTCCGACGACGCGATCCCCGCGCGCGGGAAGATCACCGGCGCGTATGTGAACACGGCGCTCGCGGTCGACGAGGCGCACGAGGCCAACGCTGATGAGGCGATCTTCCTCACGCGCGGTGGTCACGTGTCCGAAGGCGGCAGCGCGAACCTCTTTCTCGTGCGCGACGGCGAGCTGATCACGCCGCCCGGGACCGACGACATCCTCGAGGGGCTCACGCGCGACTCGCTCCTGCGACTCGCACGCGAAGAGCTCGGGCTACGCGCCGTCGAGCGAAGCGTCGATCGCACCGAGCTCTTCGTCGCGGACGAGGTGTTCTTCTGCGGCACCGGTGCGCAGGTGGCGCCGTGCGTCAAGATCGACGGCCGTGCCGTGGGCACCGGGAAGATCGGACCCGTCTCGCACGCGCTCGCCGATCTTTACATGGCGATCGCGCGCGGTGATGACACGCGGCATCCCGAATGGCGCACGGCGGTGTACCGCTAGCCGCCGCCCGATACGCGCAGCCATAGAGAGGGAGTCTTTCGGCCCGAAACGAGGGCCGAATGCCCCACGTCATCCAAGGGCAACCGCCGTAGAACCAGTCAATCCATTGCGGCGTCGTCAGACTGCCGCATTAGGTGGGTAAAAGGAGATCGCGCCATGAGCGCTTTGCATAGGGTATTGGCCGTTGCAACAGCAGCCGGTCTGCTCGCTGCGGCCTGTGGCGGAGCGGCAGTCACGCCGTCGTCCGCGCCGAATTCGACCGGGACGTCCGCCACCACGACGACGAAGCTGGTCATCGGGTTCACCGCGTCCCTGACAGGGGCGCAGCAGGTCACCTCAAAGAAGCAGACCGAAGGGATCCAGCTCTGGGTCGGAGATGTGACGAAGGCCGGCGGCATCAAGGTCGGCAATACCGTCTTCATGCCGGAGCTCAAGTTCTACGACGACGAGTCCAAGACCGACCGCGTCCAGGCGCTCTACACGAAGCTCATCAACGACGACAAGGTGGACTTCCTCCTGTCGCCGTACTCGAGCGGCCTCGTAAAGGCCGCGGCCGTCGTGTCTGAGCAGAACGGCAAGGTGATGATCACCGCCGGCGGCGCGGACGACGCGACGATGGAGCAGGGCTTCAAGTACATCTATCAGGTCTACACACCGGCATCGAAGTACCTCACCGGCGCCATCGACGCGATGATCGCGCTCGACCCGACGATCAAGAGGATCGCGATCGCGAACGAGAAGGACTCCTTCTCGACCTCCGTGGTCGCGGCCGCAAAGCCCTACGCCGAGAGCAAGGGGCTGACCGTCGTGATGAGCGAGGGATACGACAGCAACACGACGGACTTCAATCCGATCATCAACAAGCTCCAGGCATCGTCGCCTGACGCGATCATCGGCGGCGGGCACTTCGCCGACGGGCAGACATTCGCCAAGCAGCTGGCCGAGAAGAAGGTGGGCGCACGCTTCATCGCTCTCCTCGTCGCTCCTCCAGAGCCGACGTTCGCCGAGATCGGCGACGCCGCTCAGTTCATCGTCGGACCATCGCAGTGGGAAGCGCCCGCGAAGTACTCGCCGGAAGCGGCGAAGACCATGGGCATCTCCTACTTCGGATCGACGATCGACGCGTTCGTGAAGGGCTACACCGCGAAGTTCAGCGCACCGCCGTCATACCACTCGGCCGGTGGATACGCCGCGGGCCTCACGCTTCAGAAGGCGATCGAGGACGCGGGCAGTGCGGACACCGAGAAGGTGCGCACGGCGCTCGACAAGATGGACCTGCTCACGCTGTTCGGGCACCTCAAGTTCTCGACCGACCCGAAGACACACGGCAAGCAGATCGCGCACGACATGGTCTATATCCAGTGGCAGAAGGACGCTGCTGGAAAGCTCGCGACACAGGTCATCTGGCCGCTGGAGGCCAAGTCCGCACCGGCACTGCTGCGCAAGTAGCTCACTAGGAAGACAATCCGAGCATGAGCGTCGACGCCGTCATTCCGTCGGCCGTCGATGGTCTCATGCTCGGCTTCGTCTACGGACTCGCCGCGATGGGCCTCACGCTCATCTTCGGCGTCATGAGGGTCATCAACCTTGCGCACGGGCCGGTCATTGCTCTGGGCATGTTCACGGTGCTGGTGCTTTCGCAGAGCCTCGGCATCAATCCGTACATCGGGCTCGTCGCCGCGCTGGTCCTCGGTCTGGTGTTCGGAGTCGCGATCTACTTCATCGCCGTGGATCGCGTCATCAACGCACCTGAGCTCACAACGCTCCTGGCGACGTTCAGCGTGAACCTCATGATCATCGGCATCGGAACGGTCATCTTCACGACGACGCCGCGCGCCATCGACATCGACCTCGGCGCGCTTCGCCCGGCGAATGTCACGATCCTCGGAACGCACGCCGTCGCGGTCGTCATCTCGATCGCCCTCGCCGCAGCGCTCTATGGCTTCCTGTACCGAACGCGCACGGGGAAATCCATCCGCGCGGTCGCTAACAACCGCGCGGCCGCGGAGCTCATGGGCATCGACTCGCGCAAGATGCTCGCTCTGGCCTTCGGCATCGGCACCGCCCTCGCGATGGCGAGCGGCGCGCTGCTGTCGACGATGTTCGGCTTCACGATCCTGTCCGGGACGACCTACGAGATCAAATCCTTCGTCATCGTGGTTCTGGGCGGGCTCGGCAATCCGGCCGGCGCGCTCATCGGCGGCATCGTGATCGGCCTCATCGAAGGTCTGACCACCGTCGTGATCCCGGTGTCCTGGGTGCCGGTCCTCGAGTACGGGATCTTCGTCCTGATCCTGCTGGTGCGGCCGCAGGGCCTTCTCGGCACAAAAGCATGAGACGGCTCCGTTTCCCGTTCCTCCCCGTGCTCCTCGTGCTCCTCGCGCTCGCCGCCATCGTCCCGATCGTGAAGAACGACCCGTCCCTGCGTGAGGAGCTGTTCCTGGTGTTCATGCTCGTCACGCTCGCATCGAGCATCAACATCATCATGGGTTACACCGGCTACGTGTCCTTCGGCCACATCGTGTTCTTCGGCATCGGCGGCTACATCTCGTTCTGGCTCATGCAGACGTTCAACGTCCACTTCCTCATCGCCGCCGTCGCCGGCGCCATCCCCGCCGCGCTGATCGCCGCGCTCATCGGGATCCCGATCCTCCGCCTGCGAGGCGCCTACTTCGCGCTCGCGACGATCGGCATCAACGAGGCGATGAAGTCGCTCGTCACGAACTTCGACCCGTTCGGCGGCGCCGTCGGCATGTTCTTCAACTTTTCGATCTACGCGCAGTACGGCGGCGCCCGGGAGGCCGGTGCCCTGGCCTATTACTTCATGGCGTTCGTCGCTCTCGCCACGATCGCCGCAAGCTACTTCGTGAAGCGGTCGAAGTTCGGTCTCGCGCTCATGGCGATCCGCGAGGATCAGGACGTCGCGATGGTCGTTGGGATCGACCCGGCGCGCGCAAAGGTGTACGCGTACACGATCTCGGCCTTCTTCCCGGCGCTCGCCGGCGCGGCCTTCTTCTTCAAGAACGGCATCATCGAGCCGGCGCACGCCTTCGACCTCCTACGCTCGATCGAGTCGCTCGTGATGGTGGTGCTCGGTGGCATCGGCACCGTCGCGGGACCGATCGTCGGAGCCGCGGTGTACGAATGGCTGCGCGGGTTCTTGATCACGAGCCCGACGTTCGCGAACTTCCAGCTCTTCATCGCCGGACTCCTGCTGCTGCTCACGGTGCTGTTCGTGACCGCCGGACTGGTCGGATGGCTGCGCAACAGGTTTGCCGTCCTCAGGTCGTACATCCAATGACCGTGCAGCCGAGGCCGGTGCTGTCCGTGAAAGACGTCACGATCCGCTTCGGCGGGCTGGTCGCGGTCGACGGAGCGACGTTCGACGTGGCTGAAGGCGCGATCCTGGGCCTCATCGGTCCGAACGGCGCTGGCAAGACGACGCTCTTCAACGCGATCAACGGCGTCTACAAGCCGCGCACCGGGACCGTGACGTTCCGCGGCGAGGACATCACCGGACTCCCGCCATTTGCCGTCGCGCGCAAGGGCATCGCGCGCGCGCATCAGGTGGTGCGACCCCTCAACGAGCTCTCCGTGCGCGCGAATGTCACCGTCGGCGCGTGCTTCGGGCGCGAGGGCCTCGGTCTCGCCGCAGCATCGAAGGTGGCGGATGAGGTGCTCGCCCAGCTCGGCCTTTCCGAGAAGAGCGATGACCCGGCCGCGAAGCTCAACGTCGCGCAGAAGAAGCGGCTCGAGCTTGCTCGTGCCCTGGCTGCGCGGCCATACCTCCTGCTCGCGGATGAGGTGCTCGCCGGCCTGAACCCGCCGGAGGTCGCTGAGATGCTCGGCACGTTTCGGCGCCTAAAGGAGCAGGGCGTGACGGTGATCATGATCGAGCACCTCATGCATGCCGTGATGAATGTCTGCGATCGCGTCGTCGTGCTCGACTACGGCAAGAAGATCGCGGAAGGGACGCCGCGGGAGATCACGAGCGACCCGAAGGTCATCGAGGCGTACCTGGGTGACCCGAAGATCGCCGAACAGTTCCTCGCCGAGAGCGCGCCATGAGCACGCTTGCGGTCGAGGCGGTGGAGGCCGGATACGGCGAGGTCCAGATCTGCTGGGGCGCGTCGCTCCAGCTGCGCGAGGGAAAGCTCACGACGCTGCTTGGCAGCAACGGCGCCGGAAAGACGACGCTGCTGCGCGCGGTCATGGGCCTCATTCCCTGCTGGAAGGGGACCGTCTCGCTTGATGGAAGGGACGTCACGAAGATCTCGGCGCACCAGAAGGCCGAGCTCGGCCTGGTGCTCGTGCCGGAGGGCCGGCAGCTCTTCTCGACGATGTCGGTCCTCGACAACCTCGAGATGGGCTCGACCCCCCGCCATGCGCGCGCCGAGCGACGCGCGACGCTTGACCAAGTGTTCACGCTCTTCCCGCGCCTCGCGGAACGCCGGACGCAGCTGGCGGGCACGCTCTCCGGCGGCGAACAGCAGATGGTCGCGATCGCGCGTGGCCTCATGGCCAAGCCGAAGATCCTCATGTTCGACGAGCCGAGCCTCGGGCTGAGCCCCCTGTTCACGCTGAATCTCTTCGAGATCATCCGGACGCTGAAGTCCGAAGGTATGACGATGCTGCTCGTCGAGCAGAACGTGCAGATGGCGCTCGCCGTCTCTGACTTCGCGTATGTCCTGGATCACGGCAAGGTCGCGATCGAGGGCGATGCCCGCACCGTGCGCGCCATGCCCGAGGTGCGAAAGGCGTACCTCGGACTCTAGGTACGATGCAGCGGTGAAGTCACCGGCCCGTGACCGTCCGCGGCTCCCGAAGGGATACATCAAGGACACGCCGAAAGGCATGCTCACCTGGACCGCGGCGAAGAAGATCCTGACGATGGCGCCGTACGTCTGGCTGGCGACCACGGACGACGACGGCACGCCGCACCTGGTCCAGTCGTGGGCGGTGTGGGTCGACGACGTTCTCTACTTCGAGGGAAGCGAGAAGACACGCTGGGCCAAGAACCTATCTCGTGACCCACGGCTCTCATTCGGAATGCAATCGGCAGACTCCGCCGTCTACGGAGACGCGGTCGTCGACGTCGTCCGCGGGCCCGACAAGAAGCTCGCCACGAAGATCGCGAAACAGTATGCCGCGAAATACGGACGCAGCTTCAAGTACCGGCCGAAGCCCGAGCAGTACCAGAAGGGTCACGTGTTCCGCGGACGCCCGACCAAGCTCATCGCATTCGACGTGAAGAAGTTCGAAACGTCGGCCGCGCGCTTCACGTTCGCTCAAGCGTGAGACTTGACGCCTTCATCACCGCGCTCGACGTAGGCGATGCTGCCGACTACGCGAAGCGGTGCGAGCAGGACGGCTACCACGGACTCTGGTGCACCGAGACGCAGGTCGACCCACTCCTCCCCCTCGCCGTAGCCGCCACGTCGACGAAGACGCTGCGCTTGGGCACGGGCATCACCGTCGCGCTCGCGCGCAGCCCGATGGTCACAGCGATGGACGCGTGGGCCATCCAAAAGGCAAGCGATGGTCGGCTCGATCTCGGTCTCGGCACGCAGGTGAAGGCGCACATCGAGCGCCGCTTCTCGATGCCCTACGACCAACCGGCGAAGCGCATCAAGGAGTACGTGGCCGCGGTGCGCCACATCTGGGGCGCGTTCCAGGGCGAACATCGCCTGTCGTTCAAGGGCGACTTCTACCGCTTCGATCTCATGTCGCCCTTCTTCGACCCAGGCCCGATCGCGCATCCGAAGATCCCGATCTACCTCGCCGCGGTCAATGACGGCATGTTCCGCGCGGCCGGCGAGGTCGCCGACGGCATCGAGGCGCATCCCTTCTCGACGCCGGCCTACCTGCGCGATGTCGCCGTGGCCGCGGTGGACGTCGGTCTCGAGCGCAGCGGCCGCACACGCGCGGACATCACGATCGCGTGCCCGGTGTTCACGCTGGTCGAGGCGTCACCGAGATATGTGGCCGACGCGGCCTATGTGCGCGGGCAGGTCGCCTTCTACGCATCGACGCCGACCTATCGCGCCGTGCTCACTCATCACGGATGGGACGCGGTGGGCGAGGAGCTCTCGGGCCTCGCGCGCGCCGGGAAATTCAACGAGCTCGCGGCCCACGTGACCGATGAGATGCTCGATGCGTTCGTGACCCGTGCGCGGACGTACACGGAGCTGGCGGAGCGGTTGCGCGAGCGATACGGCGGCGTGCTCGACCGCGTCGGCCTCTACGGCGATGCGACAAAGATCGACCGTGAAAACCTCGCGGCTCTCACCGTCGGGTTGAGCGGCGGCTAGGGATCTTCACTTTCACGTCAACCTTCGCCGTCTCGCGTGCGTAGCTTACGGTCAACCTGCAGTGCCCGATGTCGATGATCTCGCCGGCTCTGATCTCGTGCGGCGCAGCGAGTCTGGACCCGTTGACCCAGGTGCCGCCCATGCTTCCGAGGTCGCTCAGCCAATAGCCGGCCCGCCGGTACGCGATGCGCGCGTGCCGACGGGACACCGAGAGATCGTCCAAGCGGATCGTGTTGTCCGCGCCGCGACCCAGCGTCGCGATTGATCGCGCGATCGTGAAGGTGGCGGGTGGTGCAGTCAGAGTCAACACGAGCGCCCCGCTGACGAGATCCGAGACTCGGCCGGCAACGTCGGTGACGGGTTCGTCCAAAGGAGCGGGCGTCTGGACGGGTTCGGCGGCCGCAAGGGGAACATCTGCGCCCGGCTCCGGCGCGGCGACCGGCGGTTCGGCCATCGCCTCGAGGAGCGCTCGGACCTCTGCCACGGCAGGCTCAACGGGAAGCGGGGACTCCCCGGGAGGTGGCCGGTCCGAGGTCGGTGCACTGATCGGCTCCGCGGGTGGTCGCCTGCGGAGGTCGAAGAGACGCCTCAGGCTCGCGAGGAACTCCTCCAACGCGTTCATCCGGCACCTCCGTCTGTCACGGACCTCAATCCTAGACGCGCTGCGTTTGCACGGCGACGGACAAAGATCGACCGTGAGCACCTCGCGGCACTCACGGTCGGGCTGCGCGACTAGGAGGGGCTAACCGCGCGGCGTCGGAACTGGCGTTGGAGAGAGCTTGGGCGCGACCTTGCCCTTGGCGTGCTCGACTTTGTCCTTTGCCTTCTCGGCTTTGTCCTTGAGCGTGGCCTTCACCCTGGCCTTCGCCTCGTCGCGGGCCTTTTTCTGCTCCTGCTTGAAGGCGTGGTGGGCGCCGATCGCGGCAACGCGCGCTTCCTTGAAGGCGGAATGCACGTCCTTCGCCGCGGTCCTGCATTTCGCGGTCGACTGATTCGGGCATTCGGTCCTGAGAGCCAACTTCGCGGCCTTCATGTTCTCGACCGCTTGATGGAGTGCTGTGATGCCGGGGTCCGGGTTCACAGCACCAGCCGTATCGGTGTCATCGCCCTCGTCGGCCAATGCGACGCTCGGCGCGGCGCTCAAGACGAGCGCGAATGCGAGACCTGCGAGAATCGACTTCTTCATTTCTTTTCTTCCTCTTCGTGTATTTGATCGACTAACGAGAAGCCTGGGCCAGCGATCGGGTCCGCCCGTCCCTCGGTCGGGTGAAGGAAGTCCTAGAGCACGTACTACTGGTCGACAAAGAACGACCGTGAGCACCTCGCGGCACTCACGGTCGGGCTGCACGGCTAGGGGAGGGAGGGCTAGCCGCGCGCGGCGGAGATCTTTCCAGACGCAGGCCTGCGGGATGCGGTCTTTCGCGAAGGCGATGTGCGGGCGTGGCGCGCGGTGCGGGATGCAGCGGCTCTC
>JANMWW010000158.1:0-5276 GCA_031394155.1 Chloroflexota bacterium
GCGGTGCCTCCGGTCGGGCGCGCATCGCACTCGCTCCTTGCGTCCGTGGCCGAGGGCGCGCGCTACGTGCGCGCGAATCCGGTCCTGGTGTGGATCCTGGCCATCTCCGGAACCGTGTTCGTCGTCGCCGGCCCGACCTCCGCGCTCCTGCCGGCCGTTGCAGGCGAGTCCCTCTTCAATGGGATGAGCTGGCTCTCGCTGCTCCTCACGGCGATGGGCGTTGGAGCGTTCTGCGGCGCCCTCGTCGTGATGAACGTCGGCCGTCTGCGCTCGCTCGGAACGGTCTTCGTTGCGGCAGCCGTGATCAACGGCCTCGCGCTCTTCCTCTTCGCCCTCAGCGCGCAACCGCTCATGGCGTTGGCGTTCTCGTTCCTCACCGGCATGAGCGGAACGCTCATGGCGGGCATGGGCAACAACATGCTGCAGGCCACCACCGAGGACGCGTATCGCGGGCGCGTGATGAGCGTCTGGGGGCTTCTGTTCATCGGCCTGATGCCGGTGGGGCAGCTGGTGCTGGGCACGCTCGGCTCATTGCTCGGCATCCATGCCGCGCTCGCGATCGGCGGTCTCATCGCGCTCGGCGCCGGCGCGTACGCCGCGGTCCGCCTTCCCGCGCTCCGTGAATGGCGCGCGCCGTCGCGTCGTCGCGCGGTCCCCGCCGTGCCGACGACAACCCCGATCGGACAGCCCTCCTTCCGGTAGAATCGCCTCTGTCCCTGACCCGGTAGCTCAGTGGATAGAGCGCTTGCCTACGAAGCAAGAAGTCGCGAGTTCGAGTCTCGCCCGGGTCACTGGGCTGCGCCCCTCAGCCGATCCAGTAATTCAGCGCGAACATGCCCGCGAAGAGCAGCGCGAGCAAGACACTCACGATCATCCAACCGATCCGCAGGACCGCGCGGTCGGTCACGGCCGCGAGAGCGATGAAGGCGGGGAAGATCGAGAGCTCATAGCGCATCGACGATGCCAGCGATCCCGCGGCTCCGATGACGAGCATCATCAGCGTCGCGTACGCCGCGAACAGCGCGCTCGTCCGTCGCCAGCACACGACCGTGAGCGCGACGAAGAGCGCGAACAGGCCCGCGACGAACCACGGGAACCCGTACACCGAGGGATCGAGCAGGTCCGTGAATGCCTGGAGCGGCTGCCGTGGCGTGAACCCCGACGTGTACCCATGCACGATCGCGAGCGGGTCGCCAGTGACCGAATAGAGATAAGCGACCCAAAGGCCGAGCGCGAGCGGAGGCAGCAGCAGCGTGGCGGCCGAGCGCGCGCCGGCCCTGCTTCGCCCCTGCCACAGCGCCACCGCGAGCGGGACCGCTGCGAGGATGCCGAATGGACGGGTCAGTGCGGAGAGCGCGGCCAGGGAGCCGGACGCCCACCATCGCGATCGCTGCGCCGCGAGCGCGCTCGCGAGCGTCAGCGCGATGAACAGCGAGTCCGCATAGAGCGCCGATAGGAAGATCGTGGTCGGGAAGATGAGCAGATACGTGGCCGCCCGCAGTCCCAGGCTTGGCTCGTCATCCCCCGCGAGCCGCCGGAGTAGCATCGCGGCGGCGAGGCACGCGACATTCGACACGAGCAGCCCGACGACGATGAAGGCATCGCCACCGCCGACGAGCCCGCCGGCGCTCATGAGCAGCGGATACAGCGGGAAGTACGCGGCGTAGCTGGGGTCGAGGCGCGCGTACCCCGTGCGCGCGATGTCGAAATACGCGGCACCGTCCCAGTTCGCCAGCGCGCTCAGGAGGGGGTTCGCCGACACGTCGCGGCAGATCGGGCAGCTCGACGGGCTCAGGAATGCGAGCGCGGAGAGGATCGTGACGACCAGCGCGAGCCGCGTGACCACGAACACCGCGAGCACCTGTCGCATCCGCCGCAACTGTACGGGCCGGACTACGAGGCCAGAAGTCGCGACTTCGAGCCTCGCGAGGGTCGCACCTCATCCTCGCGGATCGCTCTCGTTCGGTACCACCGTCCCTTGAGCGCAGTCGCTCGTCGATGGCAGTTTGCGCAGAGCACTTGGCACTTCGCCATCTCTAATGCAAGGGTGGCCGTGCTCACACCCTGCCGCACCATCATGCTGATGTTCGCGACCTTGTCCCGCTGATGGTCGAAGTCAAGGACGGCGACATCGGTCTCGCCGCACACCGTGCATGGATGAGAGGCCAGATAGTGACCCACGAAGCTTGACGCCGTCGCCCGCAGCCGGACCGCGGTGCGTCGCGCCGTTTTACGCTGCCGATCACGGTTGCGCTGATACCAGGCTCGCGAATAGGTCCGCTGGCACCACAGGCAGATCCATTGGCGGGTTCCCTTCGCGAGGGAGCGGTATGGGAAATCCGAAAGCGTCCGCGGCTCGCCGCAAGCGCGACATTGCCGCACCGCGTCCAACCGGGCTTCGGTTCGTTGGGCGAATGCGGGCGCACGGCGTTTCGTCGCTGGCACTACGAGAGACGGAACACGCCGTCGCCGCCGCTCAGTCTCACGTCGATGGCAGTTCGCGCACCGGACGGCGCACTTGAGGATCTCCGCCTCGATGCGCGACCAGCTACTCGTCCCTTTCATCAACGCGGAGACGTCCTTCGTCTGGTCCCGCAGGTGGTCGAATTCGAGCACCGTGAGATCGGTCTCTCCACAGTCGACGCAGGGGTGTTCGAGCAGGTAAGAGATCATCCTGGCCTGGTTCTCGCTTTGGCGTGAGGCTCAGTTCTGAAGAAGGCGTGCCTTCTGAGCGTCGTGATGCTCCCGGTAGTAGCGCGCGTTGTTCTGTGCGAAGCAAGCTCGGCACCACGAATGAAGCTTCGCTTGGCCGCGTCTGACCGGTGGGAATTCTTGAAGCGACTTCACGAGGCCGCACCGGCCGCATGTCTTCACTGTCGTAGGAGAACAGGAGTGTGATGGCGGTGGAATAGGACCGTCGTACTAACGCATACTTTCAGAGCGATCTGACCCCGTAGCTCAGTGGATAGAGCGACAGACTTCGAATCTGCAGGTCGCGCGTTCGAATCGCGCCGGGGTCGCTTTTCGCAGTAAGCTCCCGTGCTGTGCGCTAACCTCGCCGCCGTGACCGTGCACGGCGAGACCGATCTCGAGTCGCTCCTCCGGCTCGTTCCGTATTTCCGTGATCTCGATCGTGTATCGCTCGCGCGCCTCGCCGGAGCGCTCGAGAAGGTCGAGCTGCCGCAGGGGACCATCGTCACGCGCGAAGGCGCGTCCGCGCAGGAGCTCTACCTGCTGGCATCCGGGTCCGTGACGGCATCCGTCCACTCGTTGAACGGGAACATCGAGATCGGCACCATCACCGCGCCCGGCTCGTTCGGCGAAATGGGCCTCCTGCTGTCACGTCGGACGGCGACCACGCAGGTGGCGCGCGACGCCGTGGTGTGGCGGCTCCCGCGCGAGCGCTTCGAGCAGCTCGTGCGCGAGCGGCCGAACATCGCGCTCGCGGTCGCGACATCGCTGGCGGATGCGCAGGATCGCAGGCAGCGCACGCTGCTCGGCGCGCCGCTGCTCACGGACGCGCAGCCGATGACGCTCGAGTCGCGTCCGCCAGCTTCACGCAGGCGCGCGCGGCTCATCGGCGCAGCGCTCGCGATCGGCGTGCCGCTGGCGCTCGCGCAGCTGTCACCACCGGCTGGGCTCTCGGTGAAGGGATGGGAGATCGTGCTGGTGCTCGTCGGCGCTGCGATCGCGTGGCTGGTCGAGCCGGTCCCCGACTTCGCGATCGGTCTCGCGATGGCCGCCGCCTGGGGCGCGCTCGGTCTCGCGTCCGTCGCGACGATCTTCAGCGGCTTCGCGTCATCGTCGTGGATCCTCGCACTGGGCGCGCTCGGCCTGGCGGCGGCGATGCTGCGCTCCGGCCTGCTTTTCCGCGCGACGCTCGCGCTACTTCGCGCGTTCCCGGCGACGCATCGCGGGCAGATGCTCGCGCTCTTCTTCGGCGGGGTGCTGCTCACGCCGCTCGTCCCGCTCTCGGTCGCACGCGTCGCAGCGATCGCGCCGCTCGCGCAGGAGCTGAGTCGCGCGCTGGGCTATCGACCGCGCAGCCAGGGCAGCGCATCGCTCGCCTTCGCCGGGCTCATCGGCTACTGGTACTTCTCGAGCATCTTCCTGACGGGCCTCGCGACGAACTTCTTCGTCCTCGGGCTGCTCTCCGTGGAGGACCAGCGGCGTTTCGGGTTCTTCGGCTGGCTCGCTGCAGCGGCACCCGTCGGCATCGCGTGCCTGGTCGGCGCACTCGTCGTCCTGTTCGTCCTCTTGCGGCCTGAGACCGATGCGAAGGTCGATGCCGAGACCGTGCGCCGGCAGACGCGCATCCTCGGTCCGGTCACGCGCGACGAGCGGCTCTCCATCGCCGGCCTCGCCGTCCTCATCGTCGGGCTCATCGTGCAGCCGATCCTGTCGATCGACGGGGCGTGGCTGGCTCTCGCCGCGCTCGTGATCATCACCGCGGGCCCGCTGGATCGCGAGCGCTTCCGCAGCTCGCTGGACTGGGGGTTCCTCGTCTTCCTCGGGGTGCTGCTCAGCTCGGGCGCGGTGCTGCAGGCTGGGGGTGTCGACACGTGGCTCGCTCGTCTGCTGATCGACGCAACATCGGCGATCCACTCGCCGCCGCTTCTGGTCATCGTGATCACGGTGCTGGTCATGGCCAGCCGGATCGTGCTGCCGAGCAGGCCGGCGATAGTCCTGCTGAGCCTCGCGCTGGTGCCCGCTGCGCCGGCGCTCGGGCTCTCGCCGTGGGTCGTCGGCTTTGTCGTGCTGGTCGCCGCGAATGTCTGGGTGCTGCCGTATCAGGGTCTCGAGTACCTCATCGCGCGCGACGCCACGAAGGGGGAGGCGTTCGACGACCGGCAAGGCACGCGTGTCGGCGCGGCGCTCACGGCGGTGCGCTTCGCGGCCATCGCGGTCGCCGTGCCGGTGTGGGTGTCGATGGGGCTGATCCAGCCCTAGGGAACCGGCCCGGCGGGCCGTTGTAGAGAGGTTGTGCAGTGGCTTTGTCTCCCCCTTGTCGCGTTGCTCCTCGCAGCCTGCGGAGCCAGCGCCCCGGCTGCCTCGGAAGGTCTTCCGGCCGCCTCCCTGGCGCAGGCGGTGCCTGCGCGCATCCTCATCGAGGGCGATGACGCCACACGGATCATCGATGCGTCCACGGGGCAGCCGGCCGAAAAGACGCTGCCTGGCGGTGTGCTCTCACCGGCGAAGGACCTGATCGTACGGCTCGTGCACGACCGGGGGCAGACGGTCCTGACCGCTGTAGATATAGCGGGTCGTGCAACGCC
>JANMWW010000177.1:0-5273 GCA_031394155.1 Chloroflexota bacterium
ACCTCGACCACGATCGCGAGCACCTCAAAGACCTCACTCAGATGATCGAGAGGCTCGCAGTGCAGCCGTAACGCGCTCGCCGCGGACCCCTTGAACAAGGAGTTCGCCGTCTGGCCGGACACGGAGCAAGAGCAGGACGCCCCGGGGCCTGTTGCTACTTCGGAGCGGAAGACGGGATTCAAAGGCCGCAATGTTGAAGCAACCGGACTCGTCCGCGACGAGCGTGGGTGGCTCCGGCTGGCAGGCTAGGCGGAGGCTCTCTCGTCGCCTTGGCGGATCGTCGAGTAGACGGACTAAGGTATTCAGGAAAATGTCGGACGAGGTCGCAAGCCACCTCAGCGGAATCATCGATTCGATGGGCGGGTTCCTAGCCGCGATCATGGATCCCGAGATCGGCCGTCACACCGCCGATCCGGCGGCGTCCAACTTCATCGCCGGCAACCCGCAGGAGCCGGCGTCGCCCGAGTACGTACGTGCCCTGCAGCGCTGGGCCGAGCCAAGGGACAAGAACTGGTTCGGGTACAAGATGTCCCACCGCCCGGCGCTGGTCGCGGCGGCTGAAGGCTTGAGCAAGGAACTCGGGCTGAGCTTCGACGCCGATGACATCCTGCTCACACGTGGCGCCCACGGAGGCCTCGCGGCGGCATTGAACGTGGTCGTGGATCCAGGCGACGAGGTGATCTTCATCTCGCCCCCATGGTTCTTCTACGAGGCCCTGATCCTCGGCGCACGCGGAAGACCGGTGAAGATACGGGTAAAGCCGCGTGGCTTCGACCTCGATGTAGAGGCAATCGGGGCGGCGATCAGCCCACGGACCCGCGCGGTGTTGATCAACACCCCGCACAACCCGACCGGGCGCATCTTCGGGGAGGACACGCTTCGTGCGCTGGCTTCGGTGCTAGAGGAGGGTTCGGCGCGCAACGGTCGCCCGATCTACCTCATCTCCGACGAGGCGTACAGCCGCATCCTCTTCGACGGCAACCGGATGGTCACGCCAGGCGCCTTTTACGCACGCAGCCTGCTGATCCACACCTACAGCAAGAGCACACTGGCCCCAGGACAACGCCTCGGCTATGTCGCGCTTCCGCCCGGGATGCCCGGCCGCGACCAGGTGCGGCAGGCTTTCATGGTCGCGGGATTCTCCACGGGCAACATGCTTCCCGATGCGATCATGCAGTACGCGCTCCCCGAGATCGACACCATGTCGATTGACCTCGACCACTTGCAGCGCAAGCGCGACCGGGTGGTGGACGCGCTAAGCGAAATGGGCTACGAGGTACAGTCGCCGCAGGCCACCTTCTACTTGCTACCGAAGGCACCGATCGAAGACGACATGCTGTTCGCCCGCACACTCGCAGCGCAGAAGGTTCTGGTCCTTCCCGGGACGGCGGTGGACATGCCTGGCTACTTCCGCATCTCGCTCACTGCCACCGACGTGATGATCGATCGGGCGCTGCCGGTTTTCGCGGAGGTCATATCGAATCTAGCTGCCGGGGTTTCTCGCTAGCTCTAAACCGGATCTCAAGACGAAGCGGTGGGGCACGCCACCACACCTGCTATTACATCGGAGCCCGGCAAGAGCTGTTTGAAGAAAGGGAAACCTCAGGCTAGGACTTCTTCGCGTACTTCTTCACACCAGTCCAATCGATCAGGACGCACGCCTCACTGCCCACGGTCCACGCGTCGTGGCCCGCGGGCGCGATCATGACGTCCCCCGGGCCATACTCGATTTGGGTACCGTCGTTCGCTTTGACGACCATCCGGCCGGAGAGCACGTAGGCGGTGTGGTTGGCCTGGCAGCTGTCGGTCCCGGCGATGGGCTTCACATTCGACGACCACTTCCAACCCGGCTCAAAGGTCCCGCGGCCTACGGTGGCGTCGCCGATCGTGACGACCGCCATGTTCCCTTTCCCTTGAAACTGCCGAGTCTCATCGGGCTTGTTGAGATTCTTCTGCGCGAGCGTCATCGGCTCCTCCATCTTCCCTGGGCGGCTGTCCGGAACACGCGACCCGTCGCCCACGCAGGGTGTAGGCGTGATTCAAGGAAAGGTCAACAGCGCGACATGCGAATACGACTAGCCATGAACTCGCGTGAGCCTCTACCCCGCGGCCACGCTCAAATCTGGGAACAGTGGCCGATTGTTACCGCGGCGAGGGTCGCGGAGAGGATCGCGGCAACGCGGGGGTCAAGCACGCGGATGTGGTAACAACTCGGCTCGTTCAGGACGAGCGCGGGTGGCTCCGGCTGGCGGGTTAGTTAAGGAGCGAGGATCGCCCGCCAGACCGGGGTTGAACCCGCCAGTGTTTGACTCGCCAATCGTCGTCGAAGGAGTTCCGGAGCTCGAGACTCAGCGCTGTGACTGAGGCGACCGGCGGTTTACGAACTTGCCTAAGACTGTGCGGATCCGTGTGGCGGCGTCAGTCGCGCGGCCCCGCGTGCGAATCCGTCTCGACCCGTACCGATCCGTGTGACCTATCTGTCGTTAGAACTGTCGTCATGATGAGGCCCCGCGTCGGCGACGCCCGCAGAACTAACCCCGGCAGTGCCGACTCCGGGCGGTGGCTTCCCCTGACTCGCCGGGAGATTTGCTGTGACCAGAGACGCTCCTTTGCGCACCGTACACTCCGCGTCGGCGCTGGGGCGCAACGGGAGCTTCGCAGCAAATGAGCTATTCCGTGAAGCGGGACTACTTCGAAACATGCAACCGCAACGTGGCGCGTCAATGCATCATGCTCAGCCGAGCCACGAACGACTCATGCCAGGCGTTCTTCGCGTGGCACATCACGCGTGGAAAACAGGATCGCGTTGATCTTTCGGGCCTGAACGTCGCGCTTACAGTGTCGGATTGACCGCGTTAGCTTGCCCACCTACCTTTCAGCCGGGATAGGAAGGTCTCGTGCGACTCGATTGGTTAGTCTCTCGACCCTGGCGCGTCGTCGCTGCCGTGGCTCTCCTCGTCGGTCTTCCGCTCCTCATCGTCGGTGAGCTCTCCGCGAATGGCACCCGAGAACAGCTGCGCGACGACCAGCTCAAGGAGACGGCCGCCGTAGCGGCGCGCGTCGCCGACGCGGTGAACAGCCGCGCGGGCAGCATCCTCGAACAACTCACGCTATCCATCTCGATCAGCGATCTCCGCTCCGCGCTCGAGGACGGTGACACCGCGCGCGTCGACGATCTCGTGCGCACCTTCCATCGCCGCATGACCGGGGACATCGTCCGGCTCATCGCCCTCGACCGCTCGCTGGTCATTGTCTCCATCGACCCTGTCGATACATCGGTCGTAGGCAAACGCATCGGCCAACAGGATCTCTTCGCGGCCTTGCGGAGAGCGAACCTTCGCGCCGAGGGAGCGCTCTACTCCGACGTCTACCACTCCGACGCGGTCGGCAACCTACCGACCGTCGCCATCGCCGTCGCCGTGCTCAACCCGCGCGGCCGCGAACCATTCAGCGGCGCGCTCGTGGCGGAGCTCGATCCGCGCCGTCTTGCCGCGTGGGTCGCCCCGCTCCTCGCGTCCGCAGACGAGATCTATCTCGTGGACCGAGCGGGAAAGCTGATCGTGCGCGGCAGCGCGCCCGCGCTGGACCAGCAGCGCGACCTCGCGACCGATCCGATCGTTTCGGCGGCGCTCGCCCATCGGGCCGTTTCGCGGGAAGCCGACGACCCATTTGGCAAGGGCCGCTACTTCGTTTCGACGGTGGAGCTTGACGAGCTCGGGTGGCACGTCGTGGTGGAACGGTCGACGGCGGTCCTCGAGCGGGCGGTCGGCCCGGTATTCGCGCAGCTCCTGGTCAGCCGTGTCGTGCTCGTGTTGGTCCTGCTCGCGACGAGTTACGTGGTCGCGCGTGGCCTGCGCGAGGTACGCCGTCTCGAGCAGCGCGAGCGGGAGCACATGCGGCTCGCCATCGAACGGATGGATGCGGATCTGCAGATAGCTCGGGAGATCCAAACGGCGCTCCTCCCGAAGGCGGTGCAGGCGCCGCCGGGCTGGGAGATCGAGACGTACTACCGGCCCGCGGCCGATGTGGGAGGTGACTTCTACGACATCATCTATCTCCCCGACGGCCGTCAGGGTCTCCTCGTCGGCGACGTCACCGGCCACGGCGTGGGAGCGGCCCTTCTGATGGCCGCGACGATGGGCACGCTGCGCACGGAAGCGCCGCTTTCCAGCTCCCCCGGCGACGTGCTGCGTCGCGTGAACGAAACGCTCTGCGCGGAAATCCCGGAAAAGAGCTTCGTCACCTGCCTCTACGCCGTGCTCGACCCGGAGTCCGGCAGGCTGAGCTTCGCGAACGCCGGACATCCCGTGCCCTACGTCCTTACGAACGGCGGCGTCGTTGAGGCGAAGGCGCGCGGCATGCCTCTTGGCGTCATGCCCGAGTCGCGCTACGAGGAGAAGGAGCTCACGCTCCGCGCCGGCGACCACGTGCTCTTTTACACCGACGGCATCACGGAGGCGTCCAAGCACGGCCAGATGTTCGGCTGTCCGCGACTGAAGGCGCTCGTCGCCGAAGGGTCCCGCGGTCAGACCCTCATCCGTTTACTGCTGCAGCGGCTCGAGCAGTTCACCGCCCCCGAATGGCAGCAGGAGGACGACATCACGATACTCACGCTCGGGCGGCAGGCTTAGCGGACGTACGCGTGTTATGTTCGCCGCCGTGAGACCAGCCATCGTCGCCTTCGTGGCGCTCGGCCTCGTGGTGATGTCTTGCCGCACACCGACGACGCCGGCGGAGAGCAGCGGCTCCGCGAGCGTGACGTACGACGTGCAGGTCGACGCCAGCACGCCCGCCTTCAACATCGGGACCGTTGCGTACTTCCCGAACGAGCTGAAGGCGCATCCCGGGGACACGATCCGCTTCACCTCGGTCGACCGTGGCGAGCCGCACACCGTGACCTTCGGGTCGCTCATCGACGACGTCTTCGCCGCGCTCGCGAAGATCCCGAAAGACGCGCCGCCCGGCCCCCCGCCATCCGCGGTCTTGAAGATCCCTCCGATCTTCGCCGGCCAGCTCCCGAACAGCATCGACTTCCGCCAAGCGGCGATGCAGTCATGCTTCCTCGCGAGCGGCGAACCGCCGGCGAGAGACGCGTGTGCCAAGGATCAGCAGAAGCAACCGGAGTTCACCGGGACCCAGACCTTCTTCAACACCGGCTTCCTGCCAGGGCGCTCCGTGTTCGCCCTGAAGCTCGCGAACACCGTCAAGCCGGGCACCTACAACTTCATCTGTCTCTTCCACGGCCCCGTGATGACCGGCAAGGTCGTCGTGGT
>JANMWW010000196.1:0-10181 GCA_031394155.1 Chloroflexota bacterium
GTGATCGTGTGCCCACCGAGGTCGAGCACCACGTTGTCGACGTGGATGACGAACGCGTCGAGCGGACAGGTCATGTCGTTCGCGAGCACGAAGTCGCCCGTGATCGGCGTGTTGCACTTGGCCTCGCGCGGCGCGATCTGAAGGCTCGGCGCGGGCGTCGTGTTCGGGCTCGCGGGCGCGGGCGCGGTCGGGCCGGGAGACGCTACGGGATTGCGGTCCGACACTGTCGCAGGGGCGTCGCTGATCGGTTTTTGGCAAGCGGCCGCCAGGAGGGCGAGCAGGGCGAAGACAGCGGCCCCTCGTCGCATGTTCGAAGGCTATACAAGCACGTCTCGCGCGCGGTTCCGCCGCTCCTGCGCTCCTGAGACACTCGACGTATGCGTGAAGAGGCGACCCGCATCGCCGGCAGGCTCGAAGCAACGCTGCGGATCCCAGACGACACGCCTCGGGGCATCGTCGTCGTGGCCCATCCGCTGCCGACGCATGGCGGGACTATGCGCAACCCGCTCGTTGCCTCGCTCGCGCGCGCGATCGCCGTGCGAGGCCTCTACGCACTGCGCTTCAACTTTCGCGGTGTCGGCGAGAGCGACGGCGAGTGGACCGGTGGCGCCGAGGAATGGCGGGACATCGGTGACGCGGTCGCTCACGCCCGCGCGTTCGCACCGGGCCTTCCCGTCGGGATCACCGCGTTCTCATTTGGCGCGTTCCAAACGCTGAAGTGGCTCGCGCAGGGGGGCCGCATCGACGGCCTCGCGCTCGTCGGCGTCCCTCTGCGCTCGGCCGATCAGACGCGGCATGCGCTGCCGCCGGTGCCCGACGGCACCTTCATCGTGGCTGCGGAGAACGATCAGTTCGGGACAGCCGCCGAGCTGCGCCAAGCGCTGCCGCGCGCGCGGATCACCGAGGTGAAGGGAGTGGATCACTTCTTCGTGCCCAAGCGCGATGAGGTGGGGCAGCTCGTCGCGGACGAGCTGGTGCGGGCGCTAGCATCGAAAGTCCCATGACCGCCGAGATCACAACGCCGCGACCCGCCACGCCGCCGAAGAGCACGCGGAAGCGCATCCTGACGGGCGATCGCCCGACGGGGCCGCTCCACGTGGGCAACTACGTCGGCACGCTGGCGAACCGGGTCAAGCTGCAGGACGAGTACGAGACCTTCCTGCTCGTCGCCGACCACCACATGCTCACAACGCGGCTGGCGGATCTCGGCGAGATCGAGCAAAACATCCGCGACGACGTCATCGATAACCTCGCAGTGGGTGTCGATCCTGAGAAGGTCACCTATCTCCTTCAGTCGCTGGTCCCGCAGATCCCGGAGCTGCATCTGTACTTCTCGATGCTGGTGTCCGTTCCGCGTGTGCAACGGATCCCGACGCTCAAGGATCAGCTGCGCGATCACGGGCTCACGGAGCCGACCTACGGGCTGTTGGGGTATCCGATCCTTCAGGCCGCGGACATTCTCATCGTGAAGGGCGACGTCGTGCCGGTCGGGAAGGACCAGGAGTCGCACATCGAGCTCACGCGGGAGATCGCGCGCAAGTTCAATCAGCTGTTCGCGCCGGTCTTTCCGGAACCGAAGTCGCTCATTCCTGATGTGGGGCTCCTTCCCGGCACCGACGGCCGCGAGAAGATGGGGAAGAGCCTGGGCAACGCGATCTACTTCGCGGACGATCCGAAGTCTGTCGCGAAGAAGGTCAAGAGCATGTTTACGGACCCGAAGCGCATCCGAGCGACGGATCCCGGCACGGTCGAAGGCAACCCGGTGTTCGTGTATCTCGACAACTTCGACGCGGACACGGCCCAAGTCGAAGATCTCAAACGGCGCTACCGGGAAGGCACGGTGTCCGACGTCGAGGTGAAGAGCCGGCTGCTTGCTGTCCTCGAGGAATTCCTTGCACCGATCCGCGAACGTCGAGCGGAGCTCGCCGCAAAGCCGAAGCTTGTGGATGAGCTCCTCGCCGCAGGGAGCGAGCGCGGCCGGCGCGAGGCGACGGAGACGCTGCGGGAAGTGCGCCACGCGATGAAGCTCGACTACTTCGGCCGCTAGAGCTTGCCACGCCTGTATGCGCTGATCCTGTCCGGCGGCGCGGGGACGCGGCTGTGGCCGCTGTCACGCAAGGCCCGACCCAAGCAGTTCCTCGACCTCGTCGGTGAGCGCACGCTGCTGCAGGACACCGTCGATCGGATCGCAGAGATCATCCCGATCGAGCGCATCTTCGCCGTCGCGCCGCCCGAGCACCGCGCGCTCATTCACGAGCAGCTCCCCGAGCTCCGCGCCGACCACGTCGTCGTGGAGCCCTACCCGCGCGGCAACGCGGCGGCCATCGGTCTGGCGATGGCGGCGCTCTACGCATTCGATCCTGAGGCGGTCGTCGCGGTGCTGCCGTCGGATCACGTCGTCGAGAAGCGCGCGAAGCTGCGCGATGTGCTCATCGCGGCGACCGCGGCGGCCGAGCAGGGGAAGCTGGTCACGCTCGGCATCGAGCCCGAGAGCCCCGACACCGGCTTCGGTTACATCGAGGCCGGAGAGCGGATCGAGGTCAAGTCGGCGATCCCCGTCCACGAGGTGAAGCGTTTCATCGAGAAGCCGAAGCGCGAGGCCGCCGAGAAGATGCTCGCGGCGGGCGGCCATTTCTGGAATGCGGGGATGTTCGTCTGGCGCGTCGCGGACATCATCGACGCGTACCGCGCGCACCTGCCGAACACCGCGAAGGCGATCGAGTCTCTGGCCGACGCGATCGGCTCGCCGCGCTACGAGCAGGTCCTGTCCGAGGTCTGGGAAGAGACGGATCGGACGACCATCGACTACGGCGTGCTCGAGAAGGCCCAGAACGTCGCGGTGGTCCCGGCCGACATCGGGTGGCACGACCTCGGCAGCTGGTCGCGGCTGGCCGACATCATGGCCAAGGGGCGGACGGAGAACTGGTCCACCGACGGGCACGTGGCCGTCGGCGCGGACGGCAATTTCGCCTGGGCGCCGGGCAAGACCGTGGCATTTGTGGGGGTGGAGGGCCTGGTCGTCGTGGACACACCCGACGCCCTGCTTGTCACCACCCGAGAGCGCTCGGAGGAGGTCAAGGAGGTCGTCGATCGGCTCCGCCGGGAGGATCGCGAAGACCTTCTTTAGGAAAAAAAGCCGAAATAACCCAATAAAAGGCGTAAGGACTGTCGGGCGGCGCCCGTCTGTGACGGGGAAGACGCTCTAATTTAAATAGAGTGCCTTGTCCGAGCGTTTACAGTGATACGGCGGTGGGGGCCCGGAAGGGCCCTTTTTGCTGCCAAAAACCAAACCCCGTACACGGGAGAGGAAAACAGTGGCTGAGAGCAAGCAGGATCTCGTGATCGTGGAGTCGCCCACGAAGGCCCGGACGCTCGAACGGATGCTCGGTAACGAGTACAAGGTCGAGGCGTCGTACGGCCATATCCGGGATCTCCCCAAGTCAAAGATGGGCGTGGACCTCAAGACGTTCCTGCCCGAATACGTCGTGCCCGACGACTCCGAGAAGCAGGTGCGACTGCTCCGCCGAGAGGCCAAGGCCGCCGCCCACGTCTGGCTCGCCACCGACCTCGACCGCGAGGGCGAGGCGATCGCCTGGCACATCGCCGACGTGATCAAGGTCCCGGCTTCGAAGCTACGCCGCGTGACCTTCCACGAGATCACGCCTGCGGCGATCAAGGACTCGTTCAAGCATCCGCGTGAGATCAACCAGGACCTCGTCAACGCGCAGCAAGCGCGTCGCGTCGTCGACCGGCTCGTGGGCTACACGATGTCCCCGCTGCTCTGGAAGAAGATCCGCTACGGCCTCTCAGCCGGTCGCGTCCAATCGGTCGCGCTCCGGATCATCGTCGATCGCGAGCGCGAGATCCTCGCGTTCAAGCCACAGGAGTACTGGAGCCTCGAGGCGTCGCTGGCGAACCTCGCCGGAGAGACGTTCAAGGCCGAGGTCATTCAGCACAAGGGCAAGAAGCTCGAGATCCCGGACGGTGCGCAGGCCGAGAAGCACAAGGCCGCGCTCGAGAAAGCCACGTACGTGGTGAAGAGCCTCGAGTCGCGCGAGAGCGCGCGCAACGCTGCGCCGCCGTACACGACGTCGACCCTGCAGCAGGACGCGTCACGCAAGCTCGGCTTCTCGGTGAAGAAGACGATGGTCGTCGCGCAGCAGCTGTACGAAGGGCGCTCGCTCGGCGACGCGCCGGTCGGCCTCATCACGTACATGCGCACGGACTCGCTGCACGTCGCGGAGAGTGCGCTGCGTCAGTCCAAGGACGTGATCACCAAGGAGTTCGGCACCGAATACGCGCTCGAGCATCCCAGACACTTCAAGACGAAGTCGAAGGGCGCGCAGGAAGCACACGAGGCGATCCGTCCGACAGACCTCGCGCGCACGCCAACGTACCTGCGCCGCCATCTGACGCCCGATCAGCTCAAGCTGTACACGCTCATCTGGCAGCGGACGCTCGCGTCGCAGATGGCGCCCGCGAAGTTCGAGAACACGCGTCTGGATGTCGAGGCCGGCCAGTACGTGCTGCGCGCCAACGGACGCCGCGTGGTGTTCGATGGCTTCCTGCGCGTGTACACGGAAGGCACCGACGAGCCTGAGAAGGAGATCTCACCGCTCCCGGCCGTCGTGGCAGGCGAAGCGCTGAAGCTCCTGGGTCTCGAGGCAGGGCAGCATTTCACGCAGCCGCCGCCGCGCTTCACTGAGGCGTCGCTGGTCAAGATCCTCGAAGAGTTCGGCATCGGCCGCCCGTCAACGTACGCGCCGACGATCTCGACGCTCGTCGGTCGCCGCTACGTCCGGAAGGAAGGACGCGCCCTCATTCCCGAGGACGTGGGCTTCGTGGTCACGGATTTCCTGAAGGAGCACTTCGCCGACATCGTCGACACGGGCTTCACCGCGCGGATGGAGCTGGACCTCGACAAGATCGCCGAGGGCGAGGTCGAGTGGGTCCCGGTGGTCCGTGATTTCTTCGGCCCCTTCGCAAAGCTCGTCGCCGAGAAGACCAAGAGCGTCAATAAGGCTGACGTGACCGAGACAGCGACCGACAAGATCTGCCCGAAGTGTGGCCGGCCAGTGATCATCAAGCTGGGCCGCTTCGGACGCTTCTACTCGTGCACCGGATTCAAGAAGGGCAAGAAGGGCGAGCCGCAACCTGAGGGCGCGTGCGACTACGCCGAGCCGCTCGAGGGCCAGGCCGAGCCGCAGATCGAGATCATCGAGGGCGAGATGTGCCCCGACTGCGGGAAGCCGCTCGCGAAGCGCCGCGGCCGATTCGGCCCATTCATCGGCTGCACCGGCTACCCCGACTGCAAGTACATCAAGAAGACCGTCATCCGGTCTGGTGTGATGTGCCCCGACTGCGGCAAGGGCGAGCTCGTCCAGCGGCGCGGCCGTGGGCGCTCCATCTTCTTCGGGTGCGAGCGCTATCCGGAATGCACCTTTACCGCGCGGGAGCTGCCGGGCCGCGAGGTTCCTGGCAAAGACAAAGACGCCGCATAGTTCCTCAGTGATGAGGGCGTCGCCCGCGAGTGCCGCGGACACTGCGCGCTGGGATGAGCTGGTCATCGGAACGGCGCGGCCGCACATCCTTCAGTCGACCGCCTGGGCGCAGATCAAGGCGGCGACGGGCTGGAGCCCCCGGCGCTTCCTGCTCACCGATGAGCGCGGCGGTGCCCATGTCGGCGTCGCTCAGGTCCTGATCCGAAAACTTCCGCTCGGTGTGAGCATCGCGTACGCGCCGCGCGGACCGCTGGTCGAGCCGGCGCGTCTGACGGAGGCGATCATCGCGGTGCGCACCGCGCTCGCGCGGGAGCGCTGCGCCAGCCTCCTGTGCGACCCCGAGGCGCCGCATGACGACGTGCTTCGCACCGAGCTCGATCGCTCGGGGATCCGACGTTCGCCGGTGTACGTCCAGCCCCGGCGCACGCTCCTCATGGATCTGACGAAGGATCCGGAAGAGCTGCTCGCGGCGATGAAGAAGAAGACGCGGCAGTACATCCACAAGGCGGAGCGCGCCAGCGTGGTGACCGAGGAGACGAAGGATCTCGGCCGCTTCCTCGCGGTCCTGCGCGCGGTCGCGCAGCGTGACGCGTTCGCCGTGCACTCGCAGGGGTACTTTGAAACGCTGCTCGCGGCATTTGGCGATCGAGCGCATCTGCTCATGGCGCGCGTGGGCGATGACGATGCCGGCGCGCTTCTCGTGGTGCGGATGGCCGACCGCGCGTGGGAGCTCTACGGCGGATGGAGTGGGGCACACGCGGAGGAGCGTCCGTTCTATCTGCTCAAGTGGCGCTCGATGCTGCGTATGCGCGCGGTCGGCGCGGTCCGCTACGACATGTGGGGACTCGCGGAAGGCACCGCCGATCCGCTCGCGGGCGTCGAGAACTTCAAGCTCGGATTCGGCGGAGAGATCGCCGAGTGGATCGGCGCGCTCGAGACGCCGGTGCGGCCGATGCTGTATCCGCTGTGGCAGCTTGCGGCGCGGCGCAGGCTCGCGCGCTCGGCCGCCTGATCGTGAGCGAGGCGCCCGCCGGCTGGGACGAGGCCGCGGCGCGCTCGCCGTGGGGTCACACGCTGCAATCGAGCGCATGGGCGACGATCCGCGCGGCGCAGGGCTGGCGACCCGAATTCGTGAAGGTCGGCGACCCGCTGCCGCTCGCGCTCGTGCTCTGGCGTGACGCGCTTCCCGGGCGGCCCATCGGCTATGCGCCGCGCGGTCCGATCGTCGCGCCGAACGATCCGAATGACCTGCACCTGGCGCTCCGTCGATTGAGCGAGCTCGCGCGTGAACGGAACGCGATCTTCCTGAAGGTGGATCCCGAGCTCGATCCTGAGTTCGCGTCGCCCGCACTGCATGACGCAGGCTTCCGGCGGGCGAGCGACATCCAACCCGTGCTCGCGACACTCCAGCTCGACCTGACTCCCGATGAGGACGCGCTCATGGCCGCGTTGGAGAAGGACACGCGCTGGAGCGTGCGTCAGGGCGCGAAGCGCGGCGTCACGCTGCGCGAAGGTCGAGACGAGGCGGCGTTGCGCGCGTTCTACGACCTCTATGTCGAGACGGGTGGCCGCGCTGGATTCATCACGCGCACGTGGCCCTATTACCGTGACACCTGGCGGACGCTCATCGACTCCGATCTCGCCACGCTTCGACTGGCCGAGGCGGACGGCGTGGCGGTCGCGGGAGCGATGGTCTGGCGCTGCGGTGACCGCGCGCTCTACCAGACGGGAGCGACGAACGACGCCGGCCGCAAGACCCACGCGGCGTACGCGCTCCTGTGGCAGTGCATCATCGAAGCGAAGCGGGCGGGCCGAACGGTCTTCGACATGGGCGGCATTCCTCTGGATATCGAGCGAAAGGACGACCCGATGTACGGTCCCTATCTCTTCAAGCGCGGATTCGGCGGTGTCGTCCGTCGCTGGGTGGGAGCGCACGACATCGTCCCGTCGCCGTTCCTCTATCGGACGTTCCTCGTCGCGGAGCCTCTGTACACGAATGCGCTGCGTGCGGTCGGACGGGTGCGCCGTTGAATCTCGGGCACCTTTTCACCGCGTGCCAGATACCCGTACCCGAAGGTGCGGCCGATCTCGATGTGCGCACGGTGACCTACGACTCGCGCAAGGTCGGACCGGGCGCGGTCTTCGTCGCGATCGGCGGATTCCATCGCGACGGGCATGAGTTCATCGGCGAGGCAGTGAGGCGCGGCGCGGTCGCGATCGTCGCGGAGAAGCGCTCGCGGACGAAGACGCCGGTCGCCCTCGTGAAGGACTCGCGCGCGGCGCTCGCCGATCTCGCGGCCGAGCTGTTCGATCACCCGACCCGGCGTCTGAAGATCGTCGGAGTCACGGGGACTGATGGCAAGACCACCACCGTCCACCTCGTCTCCGACGTACTCGAGGCGGCAGGTGAGCGGACGGGCTACGCGACGACCGTGGACTTCAAGCTGGCGGGCCACGAGTGGCAGAACGACACGCGCCAGAGCACGCAGGAGGCGACAGAGACGCAGGAGTTCTTCGCGGAGCTTCTCGTCGCCGGCGGCACGTGGGGCGTGCTCGAGGCGACTTCCCACGCGCTCGCGCTTCGCAAGGTGCGCGGCAACGAGGTCGACATCGCTGTCTTCACGAACATCACGCCCGAGCACCTCGACTTCCACAAGACGCTGCAGGAGTACCTCGACGCGAAAGCGATCCTCTTCGAGATGCTCGGCACGAGCGCTGACAAGGGCGTGCCGAAGACGGCGGTGCTGAACGCGGATGATCCGCATTGGCGGTACCTCGCCGACAAGGCCGCGCCAGCGCGCATCCTCACGTACGCGATCGACGCGCACGCCGATGTGCAGGGCACGATCCTGAGCGCGGACGCGAACGGCTCGCGCATCCGGATCGTCGCGCCGGGCGAGCAGGTCGAGTTCGCGTTGCCGCTCGTCGGCCGCTTCAACGTCCACAACGCGCTCGCGGCGGCCGCGGCGGGCGTCGCGGCGGGCGTGCCGCTGGCAGCCGCGAAGATGGCGCTCGAGAAGGCGAAGCCCGTGCGGGGCCGCATGGAGCGCGTGGTCGCGGGCCAACCCTTCACCGTGATCGTCGACTACGCGCACACGCCCGAATCGCTCGACAAGGTCCTGTCGCTGTTGCGCCCGCTGACGAAGGGGAAGCTCATCGCAGTCTTCGGGAGCGCGGGCGAGCGCGATCGCGCCAAGCGGCCGCGCCTTGCGGAGGTCGCCGCGCGCTACGCGGATCTCTTCGTGATCACCCAGGAGGACCCGCGGCTCGAGGATCCGACGCAGATACTGAGCGAGATCGAGGCCGGCGCGATCGGTGCGGGCAAGCGCGAGGGCGAGCATTACCTCGTCATCGGCGACCGCACGCGCGCCATCAGCGAAGCGATCCACCGCGCACGTGGCGGAGACACGGTTCTGCTCGCCGGCAAAGGACACGAAGGGTCGATCATCGTCGGCGAGGACAAGGTGCCGTGGGATGAAGCCGCCGCGGCACGCGGCGCACTTGGCGAAGTCGGCTTCGCCGCGTGAGGCGGGCGCCCCGAGCACACACGGTCCGCATCTCGGACGCCGCGACCAACGCGCAGACGCGCTCGCTCGTCGCGCACCAGCGCGCGCTGGTCGCCCAGCTGCGCGAAGAGATCGGCCTGCCCTCGGCTCCCGCCGGCCGCGCCGCGCTCGTCATGCTCATGGGGCTGCCGGGGGTGGGGAAATCGCATTGCGCGCGCCTGCTGGCGGCCGACCTCGGCGCCGCACACGTTGCCACGGATCACGTCCGCAGCCGGCTCTTCATTGCCGCGTCGTACACGGAGAGCGAGAATGCCGCGGTCTTCGGGATCGCCGAAGCCCTCGTGGACGAGCTGCTTGCTGACGGCCACGTCGTCATCCTCGACGCGACGCATCTGGTCGCCCGCAACCGCGCGCCTGCGGAGAACGTCGCGGCTCGGCGCGACGCGACGCTGTTCCACATCCTTGTCACAGCAGAGGACGCGGCCACGCGCGCGCGCCTCGAAGCGCGTCGGCGCGAACGTGCCGCGGGCGACCACTCGGATGCCGACCTGCGCGTCTACGACCGCATGCGGCTGCGTGAGTTCGAGCCGCCGGCGAGCGGACATCTGGAGATACGCAACGGTCCGAGCCTGGCCGACGAGGTCTCGCGTGTGGCGGACGTGGTCCGAGGACGGGCATGAGGATGCGCATGAAGATGCGCGAGCTGGTGTTCGGCGCTGTGGCCATCGCGCTCGTGATCGGCTACGGCGCCCTTGGCTCGCGTGCCGCCCCGCTGCTCGTTCCGGTCGGCACGCCGACGCCGACTCCATCGAAGCCGGTGTCGCCGGTCCCGGCGCCGCGGATCAACGGGGCGATCGCGTTCACGCTGCGCGGCGACATCTACGTGCTGCGCGACGGCCAATACGCGAACGCGACGGCGGACGGACGCAGCATCACACCGAACCTATCGGCGGACGGACGCACGCTGCTCTTTACACGTGTCGAGACCATCGACGGGAAGCGTGAGGTCGACGGGCAGGTGACCCCGGCGATCCTCCATTTCACGAACATCGTGAAGAAGGACCTGAGCGGAGGATCCGAGACCATCGTTCTGGGCGGCCTGCGCGTACGTTCGACCGCGGGATTCCACACGGTCGCCTGGCACGACGGGCCGGCGATCGCGCCGGACGGCAAG
>JANMWW010000290.1:0-5000 GCA_031394155.1 Chloroflexota bacterium
CCCCGGCATCGTCACGGGCGAGCCGATCGACGCCGTGGAGCGCCTGATCCACGCCGCGACAGGCTCGGCGGATAGCATTCCGGCGTGACCACCGAGCGCATGCCTCGCGCCGCTGCCGGACCCTCCCCCAAGGACCTCATCCTCGAGCCGAACGAGCACGTGCTCCTCGCGACGCGGCCGCTCTTCCTATGGGAGCCTCTCGTGCTGCTCGACATCCTCTTGCTTATCGGGTCGCTGTACTTCTATCGCGGAAGCAACCCCGGCGCAGACAACGTCGGTCCGCAGCTTCAATGGCTGTCTGCCGCACTGCTCATCGCCGCGGTGCTCCTGCTGTTCTGGCTGGTCATCCGCTGGATGCCGTGGAGCCGGCGCTGGTACGTGCTCACCGACCGCCGCGTCATCGCGCGGTGGGGCGTGCTCAACCGCAACCAGGCGGCGCTGCTGCTCGACCGCATCCAGGACGCCAGCCTGAGCCGCCCGTTCCCGCTCTCGATGGTCCGCGACTACGGGGTGCTGCACCTCGAGTCCGCGGGCGAGCACGCCGAGGAGCGGATCAGTGCGGGCCTGCGCGAGGTCGCGATGACGCAGGCGACCACCTTCTACCGCATGCTCACCGACGCGCAGACGAAGGAGACCGCATAGCCGTTCCGCGTCGTGGGGTCGAGTTGCGCCGGTGGTTAGCTCAGGTTCTCCGACAGGAATGGATCGGGCAGCAGGTCCGCGAGCGTCGTCGTCTTCCGTAGGCCCCCCGTCGTCGCGAGGATCACGCGCATCGCCGGGGCGAACTCCGCGAGCACCTGGCGGCACGCCCCGCACGGTGACGGCAACCGCTCGTCGTCGATCACGATCGCGATCGCCTCGAACTCGCGGTCTCCGGAATTGATGCACGCGAACACGGCCGTGCGCTCCGCGCACACCGTGAGGCCGTACGACGCGTTCTCGACGTTGGCGCCAGCGTGGATCTTGTTGCGCTTCGTGCGGATGGCCGCGCCGACCTTGTACTTGGAGTACGGCGCGTGCGCGCGCTGCCGTTGTAAGGCCGCGACCTTGATCAGATCCTCGTCACCAGGGCCGAGCGCGTTCACGCCGGCTCGGTCTCGCGCGCGAGACGCTGCACCCGCACGCGGCGAATGCGCTTGCCCTCCACTGTTTCGACGGTGAAGCGCACGCCCGCGGCGTCCACCGACTCGCCGGCGCGCGGGAAGCGCCCGAAGCGGCTGGTGATGAAGCCACCGAGCGTGTCGTAGTGCTCGGACGAGTCGACGTCGATGTCGAACATGTCGCGCACGTCCTCGAAGGGCACGCGCGCGTCCATCACCGCCTCGCTCTCGGAGACCGGCAGCACCATCTCCTGCTCGGCGTCGTATTCGTCGCGGATCTCGCCGACGATCTCTTCCACCAGGTCCTCGATCGTGACGAGCCCCGCGGTGCCGCCGTACTCGTCGACCACGATCGCGAGGTGCACTTTGTTGCGCTGCATCTCCCGCAGCAGGTCGTCGGCCTTTTTTGTCTCTGGTACGAAGTGCGCGGGACGTAGCAGCTTGCGGAGGTCGATGTCGCGCTGGCCGCGTGCGAGGAGCCGGAACAGGTCCTTCACGTATACGACGCCGATGATGTCGTCCGCCGATCCCTCGTACACGGGTAGACGGGAGTGGCCAACGTGCGTGATCTGATCGAGGACCTCGGCCGGGGGCATGTTCACGTCGATCGCGTAAATGTCGGTGCGCGGGATCATGACCTCGCGAACTTCCTTGTCGCCCATCTCGAAGATCGAGGAGATCATCTCCCGTTCCTTCGGCTCGAGGACGCCCTGAGCCTGACCGGTCTCGACCAGCGCGCGGATGTCCGCCTCCGTGACGAGCGTGCTGGCCTGCGGGTTCCCGCCGAACGGCCGCACCAGGATCTTCGTGAGGAGGAAGAGGACCGCCACCAGCGGCCGCGTGAGCCAGGTGACAACGATGAGGGGCCACACCAGGACGAGGAGTACCCCCTGGGCGTGACGCGCCGCGATGGCCCGCGGGACGAACAGGCCGAACAGGATCGCGATGAGCGAGAGCGCGGCCACCGTGACCACGACCGCAGGCACGTCGCTCAGGATCGAGGTCGCATCGACGCCGAAGAAGAACGCGAGCAGGGCGGAAAGACGCGGCGCGATGAAGGCGGCCGCAATGCCCGCGTACGCGAACACGATGAAGAACTCGCTGACCTGGATGGCCGCGAGGTAGTGCGAGCTCCGGCGCCCCACCGTGCCGGCGTGGCGGCCGCGACGGCCGCGTGAGGCGAGCTCCTCTATGGCTTCCGGCCGGCGCACGGTGTGCAGCGCGGCCTCGGTGGCTGAGAGCACCGCCAACAGGAGCACGAGGCCTAGCTCGGTAAGAAGCAGCGTGAGGGCGGTGCCGTCCATCAGCGCTTGGGCTCCGGCTTCTTGCGAGTGCGCATGCGCGCGGGCATGCCGATGCCGATGTGGTCGTCGGGCACATCTCTCGTCACGACGGCGCCCGCACCTGTCGCCGCGTTCTTCCCCACCTTGACCGGAGCGCGCAGCAGCGTGTCCGAGCCGATGAACGCATCGTCGCCGATCTCCGTGCGGTTCTTGTTCACCCCGTCGTAGTTCAGCGTGATCGTCCCCGCGCCGATGTTCACGCGCTTCCCGACGGACGCATCGCCGATGTAGCTGAAGTGATGCATCTTCGTCCCCGCGCCGAGGCGCGCGTTCTTCACCTCGCCAAAGTTGCCCATGCCGACGCCGCGCTCCAGGTACGCGCCCGGCCGCAGGTGCGAGAACGGGCCGATGGTCACCTCGTCCTCGAGCGTCGCGCCCTCGAGGACCGAGGCCTCGACGCGGCAGTTCGCGCCGACGATCGTGCCGCGCAGGATCGAATACGGCCCGATGCGCGTGCCCGGTCCCACCTTCGTCTTGCCTTCGAGGATCGAGCCGCGCTCGATGACCGCGTCCGGCGCGATCTCGACGTCCGCATCCACCAGCGACGAGCCGGGGTCGTGGAAGGTCACGCCGGCGAGCATGTGGCGCTCGCGGATGCGCCGGCGCAGCACGTCCTCGACGGCGGCGAGCTCGACGCGCGTGTTCACGCCGAGGCCCTCGTCCGCGTCGGGCGCTCGGTGCGCGGCGACGCGTTTCCCGTCCGCGACGGCCAGCGCGACGATGTCGGTGAGAAAGATCTCGCCGGTCGCGTTCGGCTTCAGGCGCGCGACGGCGCTGCGCAGCCACGCGAGATCCGCTGCGTACGCGCCGAGGTTCGACTCGGGCAGCGCCTTTTCGGCGTCGGAGGCGAGGCGCGCCTCGACGATGCGCGACACATCACCGTTCGCGTCGCGCACCACCCGTCCGTACGCGTTATCGGTGCCGACCTCGCCGGAGAGGAGCGCGAGCACGGCGGCTCGCGAATCGCGGAGCTTCATGAGCGCGGCGAGCGTCTCGGCACGAACGAGGGGCGTGTCGCCGTAGACGATGAGCACGGTGCCTTGCGCGTCCTTCGCCGCAGCGAGCGCGACACGGACCGCGTCGCCGGTGCCACGGGGCGGATCCTGCATCGCGACGGTCGCGCCGCCCTTTGAGAGAGCGAGGAGCGACCGGGCGGCCGAGCTCTCCGGTGAGAGCACGACGATCGGGACGGCCTTGACCTCCTCGAGCGTGCGGAGAATGTGCGCCAGCAATGGCACCCCAGCGGCCGTGTGCAGCACTTTGGGGGTCTGGGAGCGCATCCGCGTGCCTAACCCCGCCGCCAGCACGATGCCCAGCGGCGACTCGGTCATGAGGCTTGTTGGGCTACGGGGCGGGTTGGGGCGCCAGGATTCGAACCTGGGATCGGGGATCCAAAGTCCCCTGCCTTACCGCTTGGCCACGCCCCAGAGGACACGGCCAAAGGATAGGGGCGAAAGGCCTTTCGCTAACCGACGGTGCCGTTAGAGGGCTGCTTGCCGCGACGGATGAGCTCCGCGACGCGCCGGCCACCCTTGCGCCCGAGCTGCGCATAGCCCTCGCTGCCGAGCTGCGACTTGCGAGCCTCACCACCACGACGGCCGAGCTCCGCGTAGCCCTTCGACCCGAGCTGGGTCTTCCGCGCCTCGCCGCCTTTGCGTCCGAGCTTGGCGTATCCCTCAGGGCCGAGCTGACCCTTGCGAGCCTGCCCGCCGCGCTTCCCGATCTCTCGGTAGAAACCCGCGCCGTGCTTGCCCGCGGTCGAGGCGCCGCCCTTCTGTCCCGCTTGTCGAACGGTCATGTCTCCACGTTTGTCTTCCATGCTCTAACCGTAGGGGGACAGCCCTCGCTCGCCCGCTTTTCATTGGATTAAAGACCGATCGCGTGAACGCGTGGTCGCAACCCCGCGCGACGCAGGATGCGACTCATGCGCAGCGCATCGGCACGATCGTCCGAGATCGCGAAGAGCGTTGGTCCGCTGCCCGTGAGAAAGAGCGCAATGCCGCGCGCCGCTGCCGCCTCCTGCCATGATCCGATCGCTTCGCAGCGACGCAGCGCCGCGGGTAGCAGGTCGTTCGCCGCGTGCACGCGCAGCAGATCGGGCGTGACCACGCCGCGCTCGAACGCGGTCACGATCGCGTCGACGTGTGACGCGGCACCGCGATCCGCGGCGACGTGCGCCGCGAACACCTCGGCGGTCGCCAGACGCAGCGGCGGGCGCAACACGACGACATGGATCGGCTCGGCCGGGCGCGGTAGCGAGCGCACCTCCTCGCCGCGTCCAGAAACCAGCGCAATAGCGCTGCCGCTTGCGAAAAATGGCACATCCGAGCCCACCGACGCGGCGATGGAGACCAGGTCGGCGTCGATGCCCCAGGCCAGCGCGAGGCCGCGCAGCACGGCCGCAGCATCGGACGATCCCCCACCCAGGCCGGCCGCGAGCGGGATTAGCATGATGTACCGAGCTAGCGCCCAGGGCTCCCGACCCGACGCCGCCGCGAGCCCCCGTACCGCGCGAGACCCGCGAGGAGCGGTGCCGATCTTCGCGGCGCTGATCCGC
>JANMWW010000321.1:0-2267 GCA_031394155.1 Chloroflexota bacterium
GCACGGGCGAGACGCGGGCGGCAGACGCCGCGCGTCAGGCGATCATGTCGCCGCTGCTCGAGCAGTCGATCGACGGAGCGCGGGGCGTCCTCTTCACGATCACCGGTGGCCCTGACCTCACGTTGTTCGAGGTCAACGAGGCCGCGGAGATCATCCACGCCGCCGCGGACCCCGAGGCCAACATCATCTTCGGTGCCGTCATCGACGAGCGCATGCAGAACGATGTGAAGATCAGCGTCATCGCCACCGGCTTCGACAGTGCACGTCCGCTCAAGCGCATCGAGCCGGTGTACCGCCGTCAGACGATCGAATCACGGCCCGTGATCGAGCGGCCGGTCGCGCAGCACGCGACGGTCGGGGCGGGCGTCTCCGCCGCGAGGCCGCAGTCGACGCAGCCGGCGACGCAGGGTCATCAGCAGACCCAGGACAGCCAGGACAAGAAATTCGACCCCGACGATCTGGAGGTTCCGAGCTTCCTGCGCCGCAAATAGACGAGAGCGACCGTAGGCTGGGGCCGCTGGGCGTCGACCACTAGATGTAGGTCCGCTCGTCCCGTATCTTGTGGTCATGCGCTGCCCAGATTGCGGACACGTCGACACCCGCGTCATCGACTCGCGCGAGGCGGAGGACGGTGAGTCCATCCGCCGCCGGCGAGCGTGCGAGAAGTGCGACCACCGCTTCACCACTCGCGAGCGGTCCGAGTCCGCGCGGATCCAGGTCCTCAAGCGCGACGGAACGAAGCAGGAGTTCGACCGCCGCAAGCTTGCGTCGGCCATCGGCAAGGCCGGGTCGAAGGCGCTGACGGCAGACAACGTCGAGCATCTCATCGACGACCTCGAGGCGACGATCAAACAGAGCGGCACCTCTGAAGTCCCGTCGCAGCGCATCGGCGAGATGGTCCTCGAGCGGCTCGCGGAGAGCGACCCGATGAGCTATCTCCGCTTCAAGATCGTGTACTCCGGTTTGCAGGACACCGAGGCGCTGTATGACGAGCTCGAGTCGCTCGTGCGGCGGCGGCAGGAGGCACGTGACCGCCGCGTTGCGGAGCAGACCGTGCTCGGGATCGAGCCCGCTGTCGTCGGACCCGCGCGCCGCCGCCGTCGCTGACGCCGCGCCGCGCGTTCGCGCGGTGCTCTGGGATCTCGACGGCACGCTCACCGATAGCGTCCGCTTCGTCGTCGCCACGGCGAACCGCGTCATCGAAGCGCATGGTGGCGTCGCGCTCGACCACGAGACCGTCGGCGGCATGACCGGCCTCCCGCTCGAGGCGATCTTCCGGATGGCGTGGCCCGACCTCACGCCCGACGATGCGACGCGCTACCGCGACGAGTACCGCGCGATCTACGACCGCGAGATCATCCCGGCGACGCGTCTATTCCGCGGAGCGCGCGCGACGCTGCACGCGTTCCACCAAGCTGGTCTTGTGCAGGCGACGGTGACCGGCAAGCGCGCCGCGGACTGCGAGCGAATCCTGCGCGGGCTGCGCGTCACGAGCGAGATCGAGGCGTACCTCGGCGGCGATTCCGTGCGCCATCCAAAGCCCGCGCCTGACCTCGCGCTCGCGGCGCTGGAGCGGATCGGCGCGCATCCCGACGAGAGCGTGGTCATCGGTGACGCGCCCGCCGACATCGGCATGGCGGTCGCGGCCGGTGCGCGTGCGATCCAGGTGACGTGGGGCTGGTCGACCGAGCGGCTCGAAGGCGCCGATCATCTCGTGCGCACATGGCCCGAGCTTCGTCGTGTGGTCTTCGGGCTCGCGGGCCGCGCGGACCCCATACTTCGCGATCGTGGTCCTGTCTGACCGTGACATCCGCGCGGCCGTCGATGCCGGCCGCATCGGCATCGATCCGTTCGATCCCGAGTGCGTGCAGCCGGCATCCCTCGATATCCGCCTCGATCGTTTCTTCCGCGTTTTCCGCTCGAGCAAGCACGCTTACATCGATCTGGCGAAACCGCTCGCCGACATCACCGAGCTCGTCGAGGTGGCGAACGGCGAGGCGTTCATCCTGCATCCCGGCGAGTTCGTGCTCGGCTCGACGCGCGAGCGGATCCGCCTCGCGGACGATCTCGTCTCCCGCGTCGAAGGGAAGTCGAGTCTTGGCCGGCTCGGGCTGCTGATCCACAGCACCGCTGGCTTCATCGACCCAGCGTGGGACGGCGCTATCACGCTCGAGCTCAGCAACGTGAACACGATCCCGATCACGCTCTATCCGGGCATGCGCATCGGGCAGCTCTCGTTCTTTCAGCTCAGCTCGCCGGCGGAGCGA
>JANMWW010000213.1:0-4903 GCA_031394155.1 Chloroflexota bacterium
CAGGTGTTCCCGGGACCGCTCACGCTCGCCGACATCCATCCCGCCGCCGACGGCACGTTCAGCGCACCCGTGACGCTTACCGCGGGATCGAATCACATCGTCGTCGAAGTGCTCGATCCCAGCGGGAAGGTGAGCAAGGTCAATCGCAGCGTGATCCTTCAAGGGCAGGCCGCCGGCACTGCGGCGCCGATCAAGCTCGCTCTGGACTCGCCGACGAACGGAGCGCGGATCGAGAATGCCGTGGTCGTTGTGAGCGGCACGACCGACGCACCGACCGTGACGGTCAACGGCTTCGGGGCGCCCGTGACCAACCCTGGCGGACGGTTCGAGGCGCGTTTCACGACGCCGGCGGGTCCGTGGACATTCACGATCGTCGCGAAGAACGCAGCGGGCGCCAGCGTCACCGAGACGCGCACCGTGACCGTCGCGTACACAACGGCGGTGATCGTCGTCACGATGAAGGGCGGCGAGTCGTGGATGCAGGCGACGATCGACGGGACCGTCGTTGCGGGCACGGGTCGCGTCTTCAAGGATGGCGAGAGCGCCAGCTTCCAAGGCCGCGAGGTGCGCATCCGCACCGGCAACGGGGCGGTGACGAATATCACGCACAACGGCCAGCCCGAAGGCGCGATGGGGCAGCAGGGGCAGGTCGTGGAGAAGGCCTACACCGCGCAGTGAGCGCCGCAGACGTCGTCGCGGTCCTCCGTGCGCTCGCGGTCATCCCGATCGTTTGGGCCATCGCTGCGGACCGTCGCGACATCGCCCTCGCCATCTTCCTGGTCGCCGCAGCGTCAGATGCCGTCGATGGCTGGCTGGCCCGCCGCGCAGGCCAGCTCGGCGCGCGGGGGGCGTTCCTCGATCCGCTCGCTGACAAGGTCCTCGTGCTCGGGACGCTCGCTGCGCTCACGTTCACGCCCAATGGCTGGCCCGTTGCGGTCGCGGCGGTCGCGATTTGGGCGCGGGAGCTCATCGTCATCATCCCGCGCGCGAGCGCGCTGCGGCGGAACGCCACGGTGCCCGCCGACCTTGCTGGGAAAGTGAAGACGCTGCTCGAGTTCGCGGGAGTAGCGATGATCATCTTCGGTGGTCGGCCGTGGGCGGTCCTTGGCGTGATCGTGCTGATCCCGGCGTTCCTCGTGGGCATCCTGACGCTGCCGCGCTACTTCAGACGCCGCCTCACGTAGTCTGCTTCGCGTGCCCGCCAAATCCGCACCGACCTATGAGGCGCTCGCCAAGCGCATGGCCACACTTGGGCGCGCGATCGTGAAAAAGAAGCTGACGGTGGCCGTGGCGGAGTCGTGCACTGGCGGACTACTCGGCGCGATCCTGACGACGCACGGTGGGTCGAGCGCGTTCTTTCGCGGCGGCGCCGAGGTCTACAGCGACCAGGCGAAGACGATCCTCGCGGACGTGCCCCCGCAGCTCATCGCCTCGCACGGCGCGGTGTCCTCCGTGGTCTGCGGCGCGCTGGCGCGTGGCGCCCGCACGCGTCTCGGCGCGAAGATCGGGCTCGGCATCACGGGGATCGCAGGACCCGGGGGCGAGACACCGGGCAAGCGCGTCGGTCTGACGTACGTCGCGATCGACAGCGCCGCGCACAGCACCGTGAAGAAATACGAGTGGACCTTCGACCGCGAGGGCAATCGCCTCGCATCGGTCGGCGCCGCGTTGGACCTGCTCGAAGAGCTCGTGGCATGAGCGCAGCACCGTTCGGCGTCGGCCTCCTCGGCCTCGGCACCGTCGGCTCCGCCGTCGCACGCGCGATGGAGACCCGCGCGCAGCGCCTCGAAACAATGGCCGGTCGACCCATTCGCCTGATCGGCGCGGCGGTACGGGACCCCGTGAAGGTGCGCAACGCGGGCGGCGTCGCGGTCACGTCCGACCCATTCGCGATCCTCGAGGACCCTCACGTGGACGTGATCGTCGAGGTCATCGGCGGCACCTCTCCCGCGCGCGATCTGCATCTCGCGGCGTTCGAGCGCGGCCGGCATGTCGTCACCGCGAACAAGGAGCTCGTCGCGAAGTCGTGGAACGAGCTGCACGAGGCCGCGCGTCTCGCGAAGCGCGAATTGCGCTTCGAGGCGAGCGTCGCCGCCGCGGTGCCGATCATCGCAGCGACCCGGCAGCTCGGGGCGTCGCGGCCGCGCGTGATCAGGGGACTGCTGAACGGCACGACGACCTACATCTGCTCGCAGCTCGACGCGGGGCAGTCGTTCGACGTCGCGCTGGCCGAGGCCACGCGTCTCGGCTATGCCGAGGCGGATCCGAGCGCGGACATCGATGGATTCGATCCGGCCTACAAGCTGAGCATCCTCATCAGTCTGCTCGAGGGACGGCACTTTCATCCGGACCACATCACGCGCACATCGCTGCGGGGCGTCTCGACGGACGACATCAAAGCCGCGCGCGTGAAAGGCGCGACGATCCGGTACCTGGCGACCGCTGACTTCGGCGAGAAGGCCACAAAAGCGCGGGTTGGTCCCGAAGAGGTCGCGCTCGACTCGCTCGAGGGTTCGGCCAGCGGGCCGACGAACGTGATCCGCATCGAGACCGACCTCGCCGGCACCTTGGTCTTCAGCGGGGCGGGCGCGGGCGGGGATGCGACCGCGTCGGCGATACTCGGCGACGTGATCGCCATCGCTCGGAACTCGCGTTGACGCGGACCGTCCTCAAGTTCGGCGGTACGTCGGTCGCATCGCCGACCGCGCTCGAAAGCGTGTCGCGCATCGTGGCCGGGATCCACGGTGATCGCATCGTGGTGGTCTCGGCGACCGCCGGAACGACCGACGCGCTTCACGCCGCCGCGCGCGCGGCCGAGGCGGGTGACGGGGACAACGCGGTACGGATGCTCGAGGGACTCGCCAAAGCGCACGCCAACCTCGTCGCCGACCTCATGCACGTCGGTGGCGCGAACATCCTGCAGGACATCGCAGAGCTCACGGAACGCACCGCGGGCTTGCTGCGCAGCGTCGCGATGCTGCGCGAGTGCACGGCGCGCACGCTCGACGCAATCGTTTCGTACGGCGAGCGCGTCTCCGCGCCGATCGTCGCCGGTCTCTTGAAGACGCGGGGCGTGAATGCGGAGCCCGTGTCGGCGGAAGGACTGGTCATCACCGACGACGCGTTCGGCCACGCGAATCCGCTCCTCGACGAGACTCGTGAACGGGCTCAGAAGATCCTTCTGCCACGACTGGCGAGCGGGATCGTGCCGGTGGTCACCGGCTACGTCGCATCGACGGCTGATGGCGTCACCACGACACTCGGCCGTGGTGGCTCGGACTACTCCGCCGCAGTCCTCGCCGCGGCGATGAACGCCGACGACCTCCGCATCTACACCGACGTCAGCGGCGTGATGAGCGCCGATCCGCGCATCGTCACCGACGCCAAGCCGCTTGCGAAGATGTCGTATGCGGAGGCGGCGGAGCTCGCGTACTTCGGTGCGAAGGTCATCCATCCACGCACTGTCCTGCCCGCGATCGAGGCGCGCATCCCGGTGCGCATCCTCAACACGTTCGCGCCGAACGACGAAGGAACGACGATCACCGCGGATCCCGTCTTCGACGGCAGCGTCGTGAAAGCGACGACCTCGCTCGGCGGATTGGGCCTGGTGACGGTGCAGGGCGCGGGCATGAGCGGTGTCCCCGGCTTTGCGGCGCGCGTCTTCGACACGACCGCTGCGGAGCAGGTCTCGGTGCTGATGATCAGCCAGTCGTCATCGGAGAACTCGATCTGTCTTGTCGTGCCAGCGGATGCGACCGCGCGCCTGCGGCTGGCTCTGGAGCGCATGTTCAGCGCGGAGCTGCGGCGTCACGATGTCGAGCAGGTCGAGGTCGAGACGCCCGTGGCCATCGTCGCTGCGGTGGGGGAGGGCATGCGCGGTACGCCTGGCGTGGCGGCGCGCGTCTTCGGCGCGCTGGGCCGCGCGAAGGTGAATGTCATGGCCATCGCTCAGGGATCGAGCGAGCTGAACATCTCGCTCGTGGTCGGCGAGGGCGATCGCGACAAGGCCGTGCGCGCGATACACGAAGAGTTCCACGCGAAGTAACGCCTCTGACTTATTCGCGGCTTGGCAGCCGCGGTCGGCTATGCAGCCGCGGGCGAGAGCTCCTTGTGGAGGATCGGCGCGATCTTGGCGCCCAACAGCTCGGTCGCGTGCATGAGCTTGGCGTGTGGCACCGACGCCGCGTTCATCTGGAACGTGACGCGCGTGATGCCACCGAGCGCTTCGCTGTGCCTCAGGATCTTCTCGGCAACTTCTTCGGGCTCACCGAGGAGCCATGCGCCCTTCGGCGTGAGGTTCGCGTCGAACTGCGGACGGGTCATCGGCGCCCAGCCGCGCTCCTTGCCGATCTCCGTCATGACACGTGCGAAGCCGGGGTAGAAGTCCTCGGCCGCCTCTCTCTTTGTGTCGGCGACGTACCCGAGGCTGTGCATGCCGACCGTGAGCTTCTCCGGTGCGTGCCCCGCCCGCCTGCCGGCCTCGCGATACAGATCGACGAGTGGCCGGAAGCGATGCGTCTCGCCGCCGATGATCGCGACCATGAGCGGAAGCCCGAGCAATCCCGCGCGGACGAACGAGGCGGGAGTGCCACCAACGCCGACCCAGATCGGTAGCTTCGCCTGCATCGGACGCGGATAGACACCTTGACCCGTGAGGGCGGGGCGATGTTTGCCCGACCAGTGGGGATGCTCCTCGTCCCGCAGTTGGAGCAGAAGCTCGAGCTTCTCGGCGAAGAGCTCGTCGTAGTCGCCCAGGTCCAAGCCGAAGAGCGGATACGCGTCGACGAAGGAGCCGCGACCGACGACCATCTCGGCCCGACCCTGTGACACGAGATCGAGCGTCGCGAATTGCTGGAACAGCCGCACCGGATCGACCGCGCTCAGCACCGCGACGGCGCTCGTC
>JANMWW010000008.1:0-5693 GCA_031394155.1 Chloroflexota bacterium
GCTGAACGGCTTCGTGACGTCGTCGTCGGCGCGAGATCTTTTACCGACGAACATGCCGAGGTCCCCGCATCCGCGGAGACCTCGGCCGTGGCTGTGCGAGATGCTCTACTTCACCGTGAAGGCGGTGTGCATCCCGGACATGTAGTGCGACTGCTCATTGCACATGAGGATGTAGTTACCAGGCGCCAGGTCGAAGATGTCTTCCTTCGTCTGGCCTGCATCGACGTCCCCGATCTCGCCGATGCTCGCCGACTCGTCCACCTTCAGTGGATCCTCGCTCTGCATCGACATCTTGTCCTGCGCGACGTCCGTCTTGGCGATGATGAGCTCGTGGGTGATGGTGCCGGTGTTCTTCAACACGAACGTCACCTTGCCCGCGGGGATGCTCGCCTGGCTGAGGTTCACGGCCCACTCGGTCATGGTCACGGTGACCTTGGCTGGACCTGGTTGCGCGCTGGCCTGCCCGCACGCGCTGAGCGCGAGCATCGAGATCACGAGGATCGAAAAGATCTTCTTCATGTCGGCCTCCTGGCCTGTTCGCGATGTGCCCGCCCTGAGCGGGCCACCTTGAACGTAGCAACGGCCCGTGGCGGCCGGCTGACCGGAGACGGCGCCAATCTGACCGTTGTCTGACAGCGGCGACGGTCAGGACTTCGCGAGCTGATACCCCACCCCGCGCCTGGTCAGCACGTAAAGCGGAGACGACGGATCGTCTTCGATCTTGCGCCGCAGCCGCCGGATCGCCGTCTGCAAGAGCGCGCTCGCCCCCGAGTACTCAGGCCCCCAGACCCGCACGAGGAGCTCGTCCTGGACCATCACACGTCCCGCGTTCGTCGCAAGCTCGGCGAGGAGGCGGTACTCGCCGGCACTGAGCTCGACCTCCCCGCCACGTACGGTCACCCGGTGCTGCGCGAAGTCGATGCGCAGCTCGCCCGTCTCGAACGTCGTCGCGAGACTCGCGCCGCGCGCAGACCCGGCGCGACGCAGCACCGCGTCGACGCGCGCGAGCAGCTCCTCCGCGCTGAACGGCTTCGTGACGTAGTCGTCCGCGCCGGCCGTGAGGCCACGGATCTTCTCCTTGGGCTCCGCGCGTGCGGTGAGCATGATGATCGGCACCCTCGAGAACGCGCGGATGCGGCGGCAGACCTCGTAGCCATCCATGTCCGGGAGCTTCAGGTCGAGAACGATGAGGTCGGGCTCCTCGGCCTCCACCGCGTTCAGCGCACCCAGACCGTCGACGGCCTGGCGGACGCGGTACCCGCGACGCGAGAGATTCATGTCGAGGAGCTCGCGGTAGCGCCGTTCGTCGTCGACGACGAGCACGGAGGGCTCGTTCACGCGTTGTTTCGGACCAGGGGCGGACCGCCGGTCGGGATCGTGAAACGGATCGCCGTCCCGCGCGGCCGACCGGGCCGGACCGGCGGGCTCTCCGCCCAGATCCGCCCGCCGTGCGCCTCCACGATGCCCCGGCAGATCGCGAGGCCGATGCCGGTGCCGGCGATCCCTCGGGTCCGCGCGATCGACCCACGGTGGAATCGCTCGAACACGCTCGCGAGCTCGTCCCCGCGGATACCGACGCCCTCGTCGAGCACGCTCACGAGGATGTCGTGCTCGCCGGGGGTGGCCCGGACCGCGATGCGGCCGCCATCGGGCGAGTACTTGATCGCGTTGTCGAGGAGGTTGTAGAGGACCTGCTCGACGCGATGGGCATCCACGCGGACCAGCGGGAGCGACGCTGGCACGGCGATCGCGAAGTGGTGCAGGGTGGCGCGCATACGGATGCGCGCGACCGCGGCATACACGAGTGGCCCAAGCCGGGTCGGCGCAGGCGAGACGCTCAGCGAACCGGCGCCGATCTTCGTCATGTCGAGCAGGTTGTCGACGAGCTCCTTCAACTCGTTGCTCGCCTCCGCGATGACCTCGATGCACTGGCGCGTGGTCGCCTTGTCATCGGGGGCATCCGGCAGAAGGAGACTGGTCGCGTAGCCCATGATGAATCCGAGCGGCGTGCGCAGCTCGTGCGAGACGGTGGAGAGGAACTCGTCCTTCATCCGGTCCACCTCCGCCTCCGCCGAGACGTCGCGGAGGACGTGCACGACGCCGGCGACCCGTCCGGTCTGGTCGTGGATCGTCGAGCGAGTGGTGGCCACGCTGAGCTCGCCGCCGTCGCGGCGCCGGAGGAGCGACTTGCTCTGGCCGGGTTCGAGCACCGCGGAATCGCCGACGATCTCGGGGAACGCACGACCGAGGGCATCGGCGACGCTCCACCCGGTCAGCGCAGACGCGGACGGATTGAATGCGGTGATGCGGAGATCGTTGTCCGTCGTGACGACCGCATCCGCCATCGAGGCGACGATCCCCTGGTAGCGGCTCTTCTCGAGCGCGAGATCCGAATGGGCGGTCTGGAGCTCGCCACGCATGTGGTCGAACGCCTGCGCGAGCACGCGCACCTCGCCCTCGCCGCCGCGCGGGATCGGTGTGGTGAGATCGCCGGACGCGATCTGGCGGCTCGCGGCGGCGAGTGCCAGGATCGGCCGCGCCACGCTTCTGGTCGTGAGCCACACCAACAGGAGCGCCAGTCCAAGCGACAACGCACCGAAGAGGACGATCTGACTCTGCCAGCGACTCGAGTCGGCGGAGAGCTCGGCGTCCGACCCGCCGAGGGCGAGGGCCCACGGGACCGTCTGGAGCGGGACGAAGGCCATGTCGTGACGCTGCCCTTGATCCGCTGGATCGGCCGCGCCCACGGGCGCCGTGAGGCCGGCGGCACTGCGATGCTCGGCCATCAGCGGCGCATAGAAGTCGGGGTGCTCGCCGGGACCGAGGATGCGCCCCGTCTCCGACGACACGACGACGCGATCGCCCTGGTCCAGGAGCTCCGCGTGACCGGTGTTCGCAAGACCCCGCGCGCTCGCGACCAGATCATGGATCGGACCGCGGTCCGGGTGCAGGACGATCGCGAGGACTCCGATCGCCCGGTGCCGAGCGTCGAAGACCGGTACGCCAAGGACCACGGTCGGCTGCCCCTCGACGGTCTCGACGCCCGAGGCGTACCGCTGCCCCGAGGAGATCGGAGCGAGGACGCCCGGATGACTGGCGACGTAGTCCGCGACCGTGGACGGATCGGTCCCCGTCGACCAGATGCCGTGGCCTGCCGCGTCGAGGAGCATCGCCGCGCTCACGAGCGAGCCGTCATTCCACAGCGCACCCGCGAGGATGTCGCGCTGCAGCGCGGTGTCTGGTGTTACGCCCACGCGCGCAGCCATCCACTCGAGCCGTCCGTACTCCCGCGCCAGCTCGGAATCGATCGAGGCGGCCACGGACCGCGTGATCCCGAGCCACCCGCTCACGGTCCGCTCCTTCGCGTCATTGGCGATCGCGGCACCGAGCAGGCCGAACAGTGTGAAGACGCCAATGAGGCCCAGGACGACGAGCGTGCCGATCTGCCAGCGCAGTGGAAGTCCCGAAGCGCGCTCCGCCAGCCCGCGGAAGGCGCGTGCTCGCCCCTTCGTCCGATCCCGGATGAGCGCCACGGGCGGGCCAACGATGACATCGTCCATAGGTTGCCCCTCAGATGGTGTGCGCCAACTCCCCACAGCGCATGGGCCGTTCGGCCCTAACCGCCATGATCAAGAGCATGTGCACTCCGCTCCCGCCCGCGAGCCGGCCAGCCGCTTGAGCGACCGCTTCATTGATTGGGTGACCACGGCCGATGCCGTGAGGGCGACGACGAAAAAGCTCGAGAAGATGGCCGTCCTCAAGATCTACCTGGAACGCCTGGAGGACGCGGACCTGGTCATCGCCGCGCGCCTCTTCGCGGGCGCGCCGTTCCCGCGGAAGGACGAGCGCGTGTTGAAGGTGGGCTGGAGCGGCCTCGCCGACGTGCTCCTCGAGCGGTCCAAAAAGAGCTCCGACGACATGCAGCAAAGCTACCAGCGTCACGCCGATCTGGGGGACGTTGCACATGAGCTGGTGGGCGAGTCACCGGTGGAAGGCGACCACCTGACGCTCGTCGACATCGAGGCGTCCTTCGAGGCGCTCGCGGCGCTTCGGGGATCGAACGCGAAACGCGACGCGCTCCGCGAGCTGATGAAGCGTGCGACGGCGGGCGAGGCGCGCTACATCACGAAGATCATCGGCGGCGAGACGCGAATCGGACTGCGTGAGGGTCTGCTCGAGGATGCGATCGCGAAGGCGTTCGGCCGCGACCGCGAGGCCGTGTCCCGCGCGAACATGCTGACGGGCGACATCGGCGATGCAGCGCTTCGCGCCAAGCACGACAGCCTCGCCGAGCCAACGCTCACGCACTTCACCGCGATCGGGATGATGCTCGCCACTCCGGTCCTCGACCTGAAGGAGGTCGAGCAACGTTTCCCGCCGCCCTATGTCGTCGAGGACAAGTACGACGGCGTTCGCGCGCAGGTGCACAAGGCCGGCGACAGGATCGAGCTGTACTCGCGCACCCTCGATCGCGTCACCAACCGGTACCCCGAGCTGCTCTCGCCGCTGGAGGCGATCCCCGGATCATTCGTTCTCGACGCCGAGGTCCTCGCGTTCGACGGCGAGCGGGCCGTGCCCTTCACCGCTTTCCAGACGCGGCTCGGGCGGAAGGACGTCTCGGGCGAGCTGCGCACGCGCCTCCCCGCGTCGCTGGTCGTCTTCGACATCCTCGAGCGCGACGGCCGCTCGCTGCTCGATCTGCCCTTCACCGAGCGCCAGGCCGTCCTGCGGGCGCTGCCCTGTACACCTCCGATGCTGCTCGCGCGCCAGATGACGATCGACGCGTCCGGCGACGCGCTGGTCGCGGCGCTGGACGAGGAGTTCGCCGCCGCCCGAGCCCGCGGGAACGAGGGCCTGATGGTGAAGGACCCGCGCTCTCCCTACCGGCCGGGCCGGCGCGGGATGGAGTGGCTGAAGGTGAAACGGGCGCTGCGAACGCTCGACGTGGTCGTCACCGCGGTCGAATGGGGCCACGGCAAGCGCAAAGACGTGCTCTCCGATTACACCTTCGCGATCCGCGACGGCGACCGGCTGCGCAACGTGGGCAAGGCCTACTCGGGGCTGACCGACAAGGAGATCGCCGAGATGACGAAGCATTTCCACGCCTCGACGATCAAGGACCTCGGACGCCTGCGCATCGTCCGCCCCGACACAGTGATCGAGGTCGCGTTCGACCAGATCCAGGCGTCCGACCGGCACGACTCCGGCTACGCGATGCGCTTTCCGCGGATCGTCAGGCTGCGGCCCGACAAGCCGGTCGCCCAGATCGACACGCTCGAAACCGTCCGGGGAATCGCCGAGGAGGTCGCGGGTGGCGGCCCATCGAAGGCGAAGCGCGACCTGTCCTAGCATCCGCTTCTGATGGCAGCAGTCACCGCCGCCACACAACTCGAGGCTCTTCTCAGCCTGCAGCAGGAACTCGCGCTCGAGACCGACATCGACAAAGTACTCGCCCGCATCGTCGCGACGGCCACGTCGCTCCTCGAGGCGGAGCGAGCCACCCTCTTTGTGATCGATCAAGGACGCAACCTGCTCTGGTCGCGCGTGCTCACAGAGGGCACTGAGCTCGGTATGGCCGAGGTCCGTGAGATCCGCCTTCCGCTCGACGGACGCAGTCTCGCGGGCGATGTCGCGCGCGGCGGCGGCGTCCTGCGCATCGACTCGCCGTACGAGGATCCGCGCTTCGATCCGAG
>JANMWW010000057.1:0-12441 GCA_031394155.1 Chloroflexota bacterium
AGCGTCACGGGTGCGCTGAACGTGCCGTCGGCGGCGGGATGGATGTCGGCGAGCGTGAGCGGCCCGGGGAACACCTGGATCGTGACGCGACCGGCTGGAACGGTGTGTCCCTTCACGATGAACGAGGCGTCCTGCGCGATCGCGTCCGTTGCCGGCTCGGTGACGTCGAGCGCCGGTGCGACGGCGAACGACGTGAACTGGTAGTAGAGGTAGCCGACGAAAAGGACGATCAACCCGATCACGACGACCGGCACGAACACCGTGGGGGTGAAGACGAGGCTGCGACCACCGACCGGCTTCATCGGCGCGAACCTGCGCTTGGTCTCGGCGGGCGGGCCGCCGCGCTCTTGATGGAACTGCACCACCGACTCTTCGTCATCGAGCCCGAGGTACTCGGCGTAGTTGCGCAGGAAGCCCTTCGTGTAGACCGCGCCCGGCAGCGATTGAAGGTCGCCGTCCTCGAGCGCCTTCAGGAACTTCTCTCGGATGCGCGTGTCGGCCGCGGCCTGATCGAGCGTGATGCCCCGCTTCTCGCGCTGCTGTCGCAGGGAGTCGCCGAGGCTTGGCACTACACGCTCCCGCCGCTCTGCGAGATCCCGTAGACCTCGCGGAACTTCCCGGGACCGCGATCCGGTCCGACGACGCCGCGCTGCTCCATCTGATCCACCAGGCGGCCGGCGCGAGCGAAGCCGATGGTCATCTTGCGTTGGAGCATCGACACCGACGCCTTGCCTTCGTGCGTGACGATCTCGACAGCCTCCTCGTAACGGTCGTCGTCGGGATCGTCGCCGTCCATGTCGCGCCGCGTGAGCCGGTCGGGACCCTCGGTGACCTTCTCCTTGCGGTCGTAGCGCAGGCCGGACTGCTGCGTCCAATGGTGGCCGATATCGCGGATCTCGTTGTCCGATACGAACACACCCTGTGCCCGGATGGGCTTCGCGAGGTCGGGTCGCAACACCAGCATGTCGCCGCGGCCGAGGAGCTTCTCCGCGCCCGTCTGGTCGAGGATGGTGCGCGAGTCCACCGACGAAGCCGTCGCGAACGCGACGCGCGCCGGGATGTTCGCCTTGATGAGGCCGGTGATCACGTCGACCGAAGGACGCTGCGTGCCGAGCACGAGGTGGATGCCGGTGGCGCGCGCGAGCTGCGCGATCCGCGTGATCTGCTTTTCAACTTGGATCGGCGCCTGCAGCATGAGATCGGCGAGCTCGTCGATGACGAAGACGATGTACGGGATCTTGTCGGGTCCGACCGCGTGCTCGTTGTACTGCGCGATATTGCGAGCGCTCTTGCGCGCGAGCAGCCGGTAGCGGCGATCCATCTCGCTCGTCGTCCAGAAAAGAGCGTTCAGGATCTTCTCCGAGTCGGTCATGATGTCGGTCACCAGGTGAGGGATCTGTCCGAACGCCGTGAAGTCGACGCGCTTCAGGTCACCGATGAGCAGGCGGACTTCGTCGGGCGTCGCTCGCAGAAGGATGCTGCAGAGGATCGAGCTGATCGACACGCTCTTGCCTGAGCCCGTCTGCCCAGCGACGAGCAGGTGCGGCATCGCCGCGATATCGAGGACGATCGGGAATCCGGCGACGTCGCGTCCGAGCGCGACCGTGAGCTTGGACGGGCTCTGCTTGAACACCGAGGTCTCGACGACATCGCGCAGCGACACCAGACCCACTGCGATGTTCGGGACCTCGATACCGACGACGCTCTTACCGGGGATCGGAGCCTCGATGCGGATCGTGCGCGCCGCAAGGGCGAGCGCGAGGTTGTCGTTCAGCGCCTCGATGCGCGAGAGCTTCACGCCCGCGGCGGGCTTGATCTCGTAACGCGTCACGACCGGGCCGGGGGTGGCTTCGACCACCTTCGCCGCGATGCCGAAGTGCGAGAGCGTCTCCTCGATCAGCTTCGCGTTGCGCTGGATCTCCACGGCGCCGCCGGTCTTGCCGTCCTCCCCTGCCCCGAGCAGGTCGATCGGCGGCAACGTCCAGACCTTGTCGGCCTTGGCGTGGAGCACGCCCTCGGCGGCGACCGCGGCCTCGGGCAGCCCCTCGATGCTGGGTTCGAGGCCGCCTGTCGCCTCCGGCCCCGGGGACGGCAGGAGGCGCAACTGAGGCTTCCCAGAGCCCTCTGAAGGCCGTGGAGGGAGCTTCGGGCGCTCTGGGGGCAGGTTGATGCGCATGGGTGTTGCGGGCTCGCGGTCCGCCACGGCGACTGGCCCGTCGTCATCCGCGTCCTGGCTAGCGCGAGCAAATTTGGTCGCAGTGCCGCCGGGGAGCGCGATGCCCGGCCGGAGGCCCTTCACCGCGTCGCGGCGCTCCCAGGCCGGACGCGCAAGCTCGGCGAGCGTCCGGTTCGCGGCGACGACGACACCGACGAGGAGGAGGGCGATGAGCGCGATCGGAGCGGCGACATCACCGAAGGCGCCGGCCGCGAGCTTTGCGAGAAAAGACCCGAGCATGCCTCCGGCGCCGGCGCCCGTGGCCGGATCGCCGCGCTGGTAGTGCTGGAGGAGCGCGAGAAGTGCCGCGAACGCGATGAGCCCGCCGCCGATCGGCGCGGCCATCGAGCGGCGAAGCAGGCCGAACCACATCTCAGCCGCGAACGCGGCGAGAACGACGGGCACGCTGAGCGCGCCCCATCCGAGCAGGGTGAAGAGGAACGTGCGCCACCAATGCGTGACGGTCGCGTTCGCGTCGACGAAGAGCGCGACGAGCGACAGCAACGCGAACGCCGCGAGCACGATCGCCGCGACCTCATTGCGGATCCGCGAGCCGTCCTGAGGCACCGCACCGCGCGTCGACTTCTTCGCGATCCGTCGGGCCATGACTAGACCTGCATGATCACGGGCAGCACCATCGGTCGGCGCTTCGTGCGCTCGTAGAGATACGACGACACGGTGTCGTGGATCGTGTCCCGGATCGTGGCGACTTCCGCGAGGTGCTCGCCGCGCTGCGTCTCCGATAGACCGTCGAGCACCCGCTGCCGGACGCGGTCGATGAGGCCGGCGGCGTCCTCTTCGGGCACGAATCCCTTCGTGACGATGTCTGGACCCGCGACGACCTGGCCGTTCTGCCGATCGATCGTGATGACGACGAGGAAGAAGCCATCGCTGCCGATCGACCAGCGATCGCGCATGACCGACTGGCTCACGTCGCCCACGCCGAGGCCGTCGACGTACACGACGCCTGAGGCGACCTTCGTTCCGAGCTTGGCCGTGGATCCGTCTATCTCGAGCACGTCACCATTTGTAATGACGAACGAGTTGTCCGGCGCAACGCCCAGGTCGATCGCGATCTTCGCGTGACGGACGAGCATCCGGTATTCGCCGTGAATGGGGACGAAATATTTGGGCCGGAGGATGTTGAGGAGCAGCTTCAGCTCCTCCTGGCTCGCGTGACCGGACACGTGGGGCCGGACGCCAGGGTCGTAGACGACCTCCGCGCCAAGCTTGAACAGGTTGTCGACGGTGCGCGACACAAGCTCCTCGTTGCCCGGGATCGGCGTCGCCGACATGACGACGGTGTCGCCCTCTTTCACCGCGACGTGACGATGGTCACCCAGGGCCATCCGAGACAGTGCGCTCGTGGGCTCACCCTGCGAGCCCGTGGTGATGATGCAGATCTCGTGGTCGGGGAGCTTGTCGATCTCCCTGGGGTTGATGAGCGAGCCCTCCGGCACCGTGAGGTACCCGAGCTCGCGCGCGGTCTTGGTGTAGTTGTCCATCGAGCGGCCGACGATCGCGGTGCGGCGACCCCACACCGCCGCGATCTCGATGATCTGCTTGATGCGCGAGATGTTCGAGGCGAACGTCGTCGTGATGACGCGACCGGCGGCGCGCGCCATGATCAGGTCGAAGAGCTCGCCGACGTGCTTCTCGGATGGCGTGTAGCCCGCGACCTCGGCCCGCGTCGAGTCCGACATCAGGAGCAGCACGCCCTTCGCGGCGATCGCCGAGAGCCGTGCGAAGTCCGTCTGGCGGCCATCCACCGGGGTGTGGTCGAATTTCCAGTCGCCCGAGTGGACGATGGTCCCCCAGCGGGTCTCGATGGTGAGTCCGACCGCGTCGGGGATGCTGTGACACACCGCGTACGAGTCGCACGCGAATGGACCGACCTGGAACGGCGTGCCCGGCGCGATCTCGCGCGCGTCGACCTTGTTCTCGAGCTTGTGCTCGCGGAGCTTCGTGCGCATGAGCCCGAGCGTCAGCTTCGTGCCGTACACCGGCACGTCCGGGAAGTCGCGTAGCACGTAGGGCAGCGCCCCCATGTGGTCCTCATGCGCGTGCGTGAGGATGATGCCGCGCATCTTCGCCTTGTTCTGTTTGAGGTAGGTGATGTCGGGGATGACCAGGTCGATGCCCAGCATCTCCTCGTCGGGGAACATCAGACCGGCATCGACGACGATCATGTCGTCGCCCTGCTCGATGGCCATCATGTTCTTGCCGATCTCGCCGACACCGCCGAGCGGGATCACGCGAACAGCGTCAGTCACTGAACAATGTCGTTTGCACTATTGGCTTCTCTTCCTCCACCGGCCGTTTGGGGGCGGGTGGCTCTGCTGCTAGGTAAAGCGCGAGCGCTGCCATGTCGGCGACGAGCGCCGAGCGCAGCGCGGGTTGATGGAGCGCGGCGGCTGGGTGATACATGGGAAAGATGACCAGCGGCACGATTCCCGCCGTCCGTCGGATCGTTCCATGAACGCGGGAAATTGAGTCGTTTGGGAAGAACTTGTACATGGCGTGCCGCCCGAGCGTCACGATCACGCGCGGCGTCAGGATCTCGAAATGGCGGCGCAACCAGATGTCGCACGCCGCGACCTCGTCCGGAAGCGGGTCGCGGTTCTCCGGCGGTCGGTGGCGGACGACATTCGTGATGAACACCTTCGAGCGGTCGAGGCCGATGCCCTGCAGCAGCTCGTCGAGGAGCTGCCCGGCGGCGCCAACGAAGGGACGACCCTGCACGTCCTCGTTGTACCCAGGCGCCTCGCCCAGAAAGAAGATCCCCGACGCGCCGCTGCCCTCGCCCGGCACCGCCTGGCGCGCGCTGCGGTGCAGCGGGCACGCGGTGCAGGCCTTGATCTCCGCGGCCAGCGCTTGAAGGGCTTCTTCGTTCATCCGTTCGGGATTATGGGCCGACATCAAGCCTTCGTCGGGGCTTTTCGCGCGAGATACACCACATCGGTATACGGACGGTTCGGCATCTCGAGGGCGTCGACCTTGAAGCCGGACCGTTCGAACATCGCCAGAGCCTCCTCGCGCGACGGGAAGAAGAATCGGTCGCGGCCGCCGCGCGTGAAGCCGAGGCTTACGGTGATCATCTCCTGCGCGTAGGTCAATGCGTATCGCGGGTCGCGCCGGCGCTCCTGCGCCTTGACCACGAGGGAGCCGCCCTCTCCCAGCGCGCTGGCCGCGTTTCGCAGCACCTGCTCCTGCTGCTCGAACGGCAGGAGGTACAGCACGTCGACGATGGTTATCGCGTCGCACTTCGGCGGCGTGTCCGCCGCGATGTCCCCCACCTCGAAGCGCAGCCACTCGGTATCGATGACCGCCGCGCGCGCGACCTCGATCTTGCGGGGATCCAGGTCGATGCCGAGCACTCGCCGGTTCGCGGAGCTCTCGCGCAGGACGCAGGCGAAGAGGCCGTGCCCGCAGCCGAGGTCGACGATGAAGCCCTTGTTGGGGACGTAGCGCTCGACCACGGCGAGGTCTGAGAGGAAAGCGCGGCCGTGCACGAAGAGACGCGCGCCGAGTGGCGCCTTGCGGTACCGCGCCAGCGCGCGGCCGAGAGCACCGGTAGCGGTGCTGCCTGGCATCAGTGCACCCGCCAGACGACACCGTCGCGTCCGAGCGCTTCTTGAAGGAGCGGGTCGGTGAGCAGCTCGAGGTCGTATTCGCGCTCCGCGACGAGCGAGTCGGCGCGGCGTAGATCGTCGTCGACGTAGCCGGGGTGCGCCGCGAGCTCGCCCACGCCGGTGCGCATCGCCAGCAGCGCGACGGCGGTGGCATCGAGGCGTGGCCGGGCGGCCGTCAGGTCGATGAACCAGGTGTTGCCCGGCGTGCGCCGGAGCGCGAACTCCGATGCCACGCTCGACAGGTGCAGCGCGAGCGTCTTTGGAGCGACGGTCAGCTGTGGCGCGCGCCCGCGGCGGACCCACCGCGCGCCGAGCTCGGTCGCGAGTGAACCGACGATCCGCGCGACCGGCGGCATCAGATGCACGTGCCGGTGCGAGTCCCAGGCCAGCGCGGGCACGCCCCACGAGCGGGCCAGCGCGACCTGCGCGCGCAGCTCGGCCGCGACTTCGTTCGCGCGGATCCGGCCGGTGAACAGTCGGCGCGTGAATTCGGGGAGGCGAAAGAACTTGCCCTCGCCGTCACAGATGCTCGAGATCGAGGCAGGGTCGCTCACCGGCCGTCCCCCGACGAGATCGAGATGGACGCCGACTTCCAGGTCGCGCTCGGCGAGCGCCTGCGCGGCGCCGTCCTCGCTGGTCGGGAACGTCAGCAGCAGGCTCGTTGACCGCACGACGCCGCGCCGGTGCGACTCGATCACGCCGCGCGTGACCGCCTTTGACAGGCCGAGGTCGTCGGCCGTGACGACGAGTCTCACAGGCCAGCGAGTGTGAGCAGTGGAAGCCGCAGCTTCCACTGGCGCACGAGCGACGCCTGTATTGGCGTAGCCACTATTTGTAGAGACCGCGCATAGCGTTGAAGCGGATGCGCGCGAGGTCGCGCAGCATGCGCGGCGCCTGCGCGACGAAGTCGATGCTCGTGACGCGATCCTGCACCAGCGTGAACGGGATCTCCTTCACACGGTGCCCGGCCCGGCGCGCGAGGAAGAGCACCTCGGCGTCGAAGGAAAAGCCTTCGAGGCGCGACTTCGCGAAGAGCTCTTTCGCCGCTTCGGCGGTGTACGCCTTGCCGCCGCACTGCGTGTCCTTCACGTCGACGGGCACGAGGAGGTGCACGCAGCGCCGGAACACGATGCCCAGGAGGCTGCGCCACCACGGTCTCTTCACGACCGACCCCGTCACGTAACGCGACGCGATCGCGATGTCTGCGCCTTCGTTCAGGGCGCTCACGAAGCGATCGATGATGTCGACGGGGATCGTGAGGTCCGAGTCGAGGAACACGATCGGGTCGCCCTTCGCCGCGTTGACTCCGGCGCGAACGGCAGCGCCCTTGCCGCGATGCGGCAGCTGCAGCAGGTGGAACTGGATGTGCGCTCGAGACAGCGCGCCCACGGCACTCGCGAATACCTTGGGCGTCGCGTCGGTGGACCCATCGTCCGCGACGATGATCTCGGCTTCGATGCCGCGTGCCTTGAAGTATTCGGCGCATGCGTCGAGGCTCGCCGGGAGCCGGCGAGCCTCGTTGTATGCAGGGAGGATCAGGGAGAGCAGGGTCAGCCGCGCGGCGGGCCGCTCCGCGGGCGGAAGCCTCCGCCTCCGCCGGCGCCGCCTGGGCCGCGACGGAAGCCGCCGCGGTCGCCACCTTCAGAGCGGTCCTGATAACGCGATCGCTCCGCACGCTGGCGCTCCTCGTAGGAGTTGCCGTTCTCTTCGCTGACCGCGCGGATCGAGAGGTTCACTCGGCCCTGGCGGTCGACTTCGGCGATCTTGACCTTGACCGCGTCGCCGATCTTGACCACGTCCTCGATGCGGTTCACGCGCTCGGATGAGATCTCGGATGCGCGCACGAGTCCTTCCTTACCGGGAAGGTATTCGACGAACGCTCCGATGCTCATGATGCGGGTGACCTTGCCGTCGAAGATCTCGCCGACCTCCGGCTCCTTGGTGATGCCCTCGATCATCGCGCGGGCCTTGTCGCGGCCCTCCGGCTTCGCGCCCGTGACGCGGACCGTGCCATCGTCCTCGAGCTCGATGTTCGTGCCGGTCTCGCTCTGGATCGCTCGGATCATCTTGCCACCGGGGCCGATGACCTCGCGGATCTTGTCGGGGTGGATCTTGAACACCTCGATGCGCGGGGCGTACTTGGAGAGATCCGCACGAGGCTTGTCGATGACTTTGCGCATCGCGTCGAGGATGAACAGGCGCGCCTCACGTGCCTGCATGAACGCTTCGCGCATGATCTCGAGCGAGATGCCCTTGACCTTGATGTCCATCTGAAGGCCGGTCACACCCTTGCTGGAACCGCAGATCTTGAAGTCCATGTCGCCGTAGTGATCCTCGAGACCCTGGATGTCGGTGAGGACGGTGTGCTTGCCGTTCGCCATCACGAGGCCCATGGCGATGCCCGCGATCATCTCCTTGATCGGGACGCCGGCGTCCATCAGCGCGAGGGTGGATCCGCAGGTGGAGGCCATCGACGACGAACCGTTCGACTCGAGTGTCTCCGATACCACGCGGATCGTGTACGGGAACTCTTCCTTGGTCGGCATGACCGGGACGAGGGAGCGCTCCGCGAGCGCACCGTGACCGATCTCGCGGCGGCCGGCGCCGCGCATCATCCGTACTTCACCGACCGAGTAGGGCGGGAAGTTGTAGTGATGCATGTAGCGCTTTGTGTCGACGGGCGAGAGCGTGTCGATGATCTGCTCGTCGCCTGTCGGCCCGAGCGTCGCGATCGACAGCACCTGGGTCTGGCCACGGGTGAAGAGACCCGATCCGTGCGTGCGAGGAAGGACGCCGACCTCGATCGCGAGCGGGCGGATCGCCTTGGTGTCGCGTCCGTCCGGACGCAGGTTCTCCTCGGTGACCGCGCGACGGAACTCCTCCTCGAGGACCTCCTCGTACGCGGCGCCGACCTCGTCGGCGGTGATCGTTGCGCCTTCGGGCGCGAACTTGGCGACCGCTTCGAGCTTCAGCTCGTCGAGGCCCGCCTCGCGCTGCGCCTTGTCCGGATTGCGGAGCTTCGCGTGAAGGCGCTCCTTGAGGAACGCGAGCACGGGGGCGAGCTTGGCGGCATCGCGGGCGACCGGTGCCCAGGCCAGCTTCGGCTTGCCGGCCTGGCGGCGAAGCTCCTCCTGAGCGGCGCAGATCTCCTTGATGCCCTGCTGAGCGAGCGCGAGCGCGTCAATGAGAAGGTCCTCGCTGACCTGGTTCGCGCCGGCCTCGATCATCATCACCGAGTCACTGGTGCCGGCGACGACGAGGTCGAGCTCGCTCTCCAGCAGCTGCTGGATGGTCGGGTTCAACGTCAGCTTGCCGTCGACGGTGCCCACGCGGACGCAGCCGATCGGACCTTCGAACGGCGCGTTCGAGATGTGCAGCGCGGCCGAAGCCGCGTTCACCGCGAGGATGTCGTACTCATTTTCCTGATCGGCCGACCACGCCGAGACGATGATCTGCACGTCGTTCTTGAAGCCCTTCGGCCACAGGGGCCGGATCGGACGGTCGACCAGACGCGCGGTGAGGATGCCCTCCTCGGAGGGACGACCCTCGCGCCGCGGGAATGAGCCCGGGATCTTGCCTGCGGCGTAAAGCCGCTCTTCGAAGTCAACGGTCAGCGGGAAGAAGTCGATGCCGGGCCGCGTCGTCTTCGCGACGGTGCCGGCAGCGAACACGATGGTGTCGCCATAACGGACGGTGACCGCGCCTCCTGCCTGCTTGGCGAACTTGCCGGTCTCGAAGGTCAGGGGCTTGCCATTGATGGTCGCGGTCGCCTGGGAAACTGCCATGGATTCTTGTTGTGAGTGCGCGCGCCTCTGATCCCGACTCAGGGCATTCCTGAGTCGTCACATCGCGGGCTCGTTACCGCCGCAGACCGAGTCGCCCGATGATGTCCTGATACCGCTCGGGGCTCTTCTGGTGCAGGTAAGCGAGCAGCCGCCGCCGTTGCCCGACCATCGAAAGCAGGCCGCGACGGCTCGAGTTGTCGTGACGCGCCGTGCGGAGATGCTCGGTCAGGTGCTTGATGCGTTCGGTGAGCAATGCGATCTGGACTTCCGGCGACCCTGAGTCTTTCTCATCGCGCCGGTAGGTCTCGATCAGCTCAGCCTTGGGGGAAGGTGTTGTGGCGGACGGCACCCACTGTCCTTTCTCTGATCCTTTGGATCTTTTATTCGAGGGAATTGTACCCGTAGTCCGGGCTCTGTGTCACGAAAGCGGACGTTCGCTCAGCGCTTTGCGGGTCTCGTCGACATCGTTTGCGATCTGCTGCGCGAGCTCCTCTGCGCTCGCGAAGCGCAGCTCGTCGCGCAGGCGCTTCACGAATTCGACGCGCACACGGTCTCCGTACAGGTCGCCCTTCCAGTCAAGGAGGAACGCCTCGAGCCGGCGCGCGCCACTGCCGAATGTGGGGCGCACGCCCAGGCTCGCGGCGCCCATGACGCGTTGGCTGCCGACCTCGGCCCACACCGCGTAGATGCCGTCGCGTGGCAGCAGCCGATGGGGCGATGTTTGCAGGTTGACCGTCGGAAATCCAAGCGCGCGACCGCGCCTGTCGCCATGTTCGACGATGCCGGTCACGCGGTAATGACGACCGAGCAGGCGTGCGGCGTCTGCAACGTCGCCCGCGAGCAACGCGTTGCGGATCCGTGTGGAGCTGACAAGCCTTCCGTCGACCATGACCGGTGCGGCGGCGTCGACGGTGAAACCGTGTCGCGCGCCGAGCCGCGTGAGCACCTCGACGTTGCCCGACCGATCGCGCCCGAACTGAAAGTCATCTCCCACGCAGACACGCCGGACCTGACCGGCGGACGCGAGGCGGCGCGCGAACTCGTCCGGCGAGAGCGAGGCGAACTCCGGAGTGAAGTGGAAGACGACCACGACCTTTGCGCCAGCGGCGGCGAGCAGCTCCGTGCGCTCATCGATGTCCGACAGCGCCGAGGGTGGCGCGCCCGGCGCGAGCACCTCGATCGGCAGCGGATCGAATGTCGCGGCCATCGGCGTTGACGACTCGGCGCGAGCGCGCTCGCCCACGCCGGAAACCAGCGCTTGGTGACCGACGTGAACACCGTCGAACACGCCGATGGCGAGATGCAGCAGGCCGCTCGGCCAACCGGCGAAGTCGTGGACGATCGTCACGCGCCCAGACTACGTCGCAGAGCTATCGGTGCCGGCTACTCCAGCGAGGCCGGCGCGGCCTCAGGTGATGGCTGCTCGAGGACCGAAGTCACCGCCGGCGCGGGCTGTGGCGCAGGGCGACGCACTTCGCGCCGCCTGCGCACGCGCACCGCGGTGCGCGACTCGCGCAATAGGAACGGCACGGGCGTCGCGACCGCGAGGATGTAGCCCAGGTAATTGCCCTGGAAGTAGCGGCCGAAGAACAGGAACGCGAGCAGCGTCAGCGCGTAGCCCGTCAACCCCGTCGCGAGGTCTGGCTGACGCCAAAGCTTGCGCAGCCACCACAGCGCCACCGGCGCGGCGATGGCGATCTCGATCGCCGCGAACGGGAAATCGGCTTGCCGGTACTCGATCACACCGAGCGTGAGGAGCAGCGCAGAGAAGCCCATGCCGCTGATCGGATAGGTCCAGGCCGCGCCGCCGGCGTTGTAGCGGACGACGTCGTCGTAGAACGCGTTCCAGTCGTTGATGAGGAATGGCAGGAACGTCACCGCGAGAAGAACGGCGGCGGGGAGCAAAGGCCGCAACGCCGCGACCGCCTCCCCCACCGTCTTGGGCTTCTTGGTCGCGACGAGATACACCGCCAGGAACGGCAGGATGAATACCGCGTGCAGCTTCGCCGCTGCAGCGGCCGCGATGGCCAGCGATCCTAGGGTGCGGCGCTCGCGCTGCAGGAGCGCGAGACCGGCGAACAGGAACAGCAGCACGAAGAAGTCATTGCGCCCCTCGACGACGAACGGGAAGAGCTGCGGGTTGAGACCCACGAGCGCGACCAGCGCGAGCTTGTGATCGGTCCTCTTCACGAGCAGCGGCAGTAGCGCGAGCGTCGCGATGTAGGCGGGGAGGTAGAGGAAACGCTCGTCCCAGAAGACGCCGATCTTGTCGAACAGGAACACGAACGGCGCGGTGATCAGGAACAACGATGGGAAGTACGTCAGGTGATACAGCGCGGGATTGTTGACCATCGGCCAGTAGAAGAGCGGCGTGTCGAGATAGTCCGCGACATAGGGGTTCTGGCCGGAGAGCAGCTTGCGCGCCGCCCACTCGATCATGAGCGCACCGTCATGGATGAACGTGTACGGCTTTCCGCCCAGGCGCAGGAGGATCGAGGCGATCGTCGGCGCGAGCACGAACGCCGCGATCATGGCCGCCAGGTGCACGACCCGCTGCCGGCCGGTGAACCTGGGACCGGAGCGACGGTCGCGCACCGCGTACAGGACCGCGAGGGCGCCGGCGCTCGCGAGGAACACGGTGTCAAGGCCCTGCGGGAAGAGACGCCACAGCGGCACATCGTGCGTGTCGGCAACGGTCGTGTGGTTCGCGAAAAGCAGCAGCCAGTTGAACATGCCGATCGCCAGCACGACGCGCGCGTCGAGCGAAAGGCTTCGCCAGAACTGGATCGTGGCGCGCGCCGCGCCTTCG
>JANMWW010000067.1:0-3385 GCA_031394155.1 Chloroflexota bacterium
CGAAGGCGATCGGCGATTTCCTCATCCTCGATGCCATCCGCGAATCCGGTGGAACCGCGATTTCCGTCACTGACGACGAGCTGGTCGAGGGTGCGCGGGAGATGGCGCGCACGGAAGGAATCTTTGCCGCGCCCGAAGGAGGCGCGTGCGTGCCCGCTCTGCGCAAGCTGCTGGCACGGGGTGATGTGAAGCCGGATGAAAAAGTCGTCCTCTTCAACACGGGCTCGGGCATCAAGTATCTGGACGTATTCGAGAAAACCCTGAGAGCGCAAACGCCGCGAGCCAAGCCGAAGAGCGTGCTGGGGCCGGCGCTGCGGCAGTAGCGTTTTGCGTCGCGCCGTCGCGCGACGGCGCTTTATCTCAGTCCGACCAGCTTGTGAGTCTGGATGCTGAGGCGCCACTTGGGGTGCGCCAGACAATACTCGATCGCGCGCTCAGTGTTCAGAGCCGTGTCGGGTCCGTCCATCGGCTGCAGGAAGAAGTGCTCGAAATCGAGCTGCGCGAACTTCGCGGGCGGCGCATTCTCCTGCGGATAAACGAGCTTCAGCTCATTCCCGCTCGTCTGCACGAACGGCGCGCCGGCTTTCGGGCTGACGCAAATCCAGTCGAGCGAGGACGGCGCCGGCCTCGTCCCGTTGGTTTCGACTGCGACCTCGAATCCCCGCTCGTGCAGCGCATCGATCAGCTTCTCATCAAGCTGAAGTAGCGGCTCGCCACCGGTGCACACGACGTACTTGCGGCCGGCGCCGTCCGCGAACGCGCCCGACGCCTGGCTCCCGCCCTCCACTGCTTCGCCGCCCCGTCCGACCCAGCATCTGTCTACCGCCGCCGCAAGCTCGTTCGCGCTCGCGAACCTGCCACCGTCCGGTCCCGTTCCCACAAAATCGGTGTCGCAGAACTGACAGACCGCGCGCGAGCGATCCTCCTCGCGCCCAGACCACAGGTTGCAGCCCGAGAACCGGCAGAACACGGCCGCACGCCCCGACTGCGCACCCTCGCCCTGGAGAGTGTAGAAGATCTCCTTCACGGTGTAGGTCATCGGGCTACCGCGTACGTGATCGGATCTTCCAGGCCTGCCTCGTCGAATCCCTTGAGTCGAAGCTGACACGCATCACACCGCCCACACGCCTCTCCATCGGAGCCCGGATCGTAGCAGCTCGTGGTCGCGCCGTAATCGACGCCAAGGGAGGCGCCGAGCCTGATGATGGCGGCTTTGGTGAGCGCGATGAGCGGAGTCCGTATCGTGAGACGCGTTCGTCCCTCGACGCCCGCTCGCGTGGCGAGATTCGCCATCTTCTCGAACGCCTCGATGTACTCCGGCCTGCAGTCGGGATAGCCGCTGTAGTCGAGAGCATTCACCCCAATGAAGATGTTCGACGCCTCAACAACTTCGGCGAGCGCCAGCGCGTAGGAGAGAAAGATCGTATTGCGGGCGGGCACATAGGTGATGGGGATCTCCTTCGCCCTCGCCGACGTCGGCGCGAGATCGCGGTCCTTGGGGACAGGAATGCCGGCCGTGAGTGCGGATCCTCCGATCACCGTGAGGTCAATGTCGACGACGTGATGTCTGACGACGCCGGCGCGGCGGGCAATTGCCTTGGCGGCCTCGATCTCCACCGAATGGCGCTGACCGTAGCGGAAAGTCAGCGCGTGCACGCTGAATCCTTCGCTCTTCGCGATGGCCAGCACGGTGGTTGAGTCGAGGCCGCCGCTCAACAGAACGACGGCGGGAGGAGCAGGGGAGTGAGAATTCAACGCAGAGACCTCGGCGAAGAAATCTAAGGGGCGCCGGGCGTCAGAGGGCCTCAGCCAACGACATCTTTACCTTCCCCTGCTCGAGATCGAACAAAAACACGGGTCGCTTTGTGCGACCCTTTTTACTGGCGGCCTACGCGACCCGTTTTACTTGCGGCGACGGATGCGGTGGAGTCGTGATGGGTTTGGGCGGCCTGCGAGACTCGATCCCATCCGGCTGGGCGATCTCTTCGGATTTGACCGTCGTGACCGGAGTCGCGGTCTTCAGCTCCCCAACGAGATCGAGCAAGACGTGACTCCCGTGGAATAGCTGCGTCGACGCCATGCTCATCTGCTCGCACGCCGCGCTCTGCTCTTCGGTCGATGCGCTCACCTGCATCGCCGCCGTTGCGTGGCTCTCCGCCGTGCGGGCGATCAGTCCGAGATTCGCGGCCGCTGAATCAACCGCTTGCGCGTTTTCCGTCGCCGCAGTCGTCACGGCCCCGGCAGCGGCGCGTGTCTTCTCCGCCGCCGCAAGAATGGTCGAGAGCGCGCCATCCAGCTCTCGGCTCACGCGCTCGATCTCGCCTACCTGGACGACGCCCTGTTCCATCGCCTTCGAGGTCGCGAGCACGCGACTCGTCACGCTCTCTGTCATCTTCACGACATCGTCGGCCGCGGCCTGCGTCTGATCCGCCAGCTTTCTCACTTCCCCGGCGACGACCGCGAAGCCGCGGCCAGCTTCACCCGCGCGCGCCGCTTCGATCGCCGCGTTCAGCGACAGAAGATTCGTCTGCTCGGCGATGCGACTCACCGACACGACGAACTTGTTGATGTCTCCCGCCGTCGTATTCAACTCGCGCACCTGCGCAGCCGCCTGCTGTACGATGCTGCGAACATCGAACAGGATCTTGAGCGCGCGATCAATGTCGACACGCTTGCCCTGCGCTTCGGCCTCGATCGCGCTGGCCAGACTGTGCACTTCCTGCGCGCCCCCGACGAGATTGTCGCCGCGGGTACGGATTCCATCCAGCGCTTCATTCACCTGCCGTAGCTGGGCCACCTGCGACTCGGCCCCGTGCGAAACCTCTTCCACTGCGTCGGCGACTTCGCCGGCTGACGCCGAGATCTGCTTCGACGCGGAGGCGAGATCGCTGGCGGACTGCGCGACTTCGTCGGCGGTCTTGGCGGCGCCCATGGCGATTCGCGACAGCGCGATCGTAGCGTGGTTCATCGCATCGGCCAGCGTGCGGAACTCGCCGGGCATCTCGCCCTCGGTGCGCTGCTGCAAATCACCGTGACTCAACTGAACGGCGTGCCTGACGAGGAGCCGCAACGGGCGGCCCACCGCGCGCCCCATGCGGATCACGATCATGATCGCGAGAAGCGTGGCGACTACGATTACCGATACGAGAAGGCGCGAGCGGGCGACCGACTGACCGCGCAGGTCTGTCGATATCGCCGCCAATTGCTGCGCGCGCGAGTGCTCGAGGCCGGTCAGCTGTTGCAACAGCGACGGCACCATCTTGCGGGCTTCCTGGGCTTGAACATGCGCCTCGTCGAGGCGTCCGAGATCGGTAAGGCGGTGCGACAGCGCAAAGGCCGCCTCCACTCTTGCCAGTGTCGTGTCGATCGCCACGGTCCGCGCGAT
>JANMWW010000095.1:0-5971 GCA_031394155.1 Chloroflexota bacterium
CCGCACCCACGGTGGGCGCGTCGGCGGGCGATATCGGCCGCCCACGTCCACGCGTCGACGGCCGCAGCCGGGTCACGGGTCGCGCCGTGTACACGCAGGACGTTCACCTGGCGGGGATGCTCCACGCTGCGATCCTCCGCAGCCCGGTGCCGCGCGCTCGCGTGCGCGCCATCGACACGAAGAAGGCCGACGCCCTGCCCGGCGTGCGCGCGATCATCCATCGATTCAACACCGATCCCATCGAGTTCCGCGGCGAGAAGTCGCTCTTCCGCGATGAGGTGCGCTTCGTGGGCGACGAGGTCGCAGCCGTCGCCGCCGACAGCTATGGCCTTGCGATGCATGCGATGTCGCTGATCTCGGTCGACTACGAGATCCTGCCGCACGTCGTCGACCTCGAAGAGGCGATCCGCGAGAAGGCGCCGAAGCTCGACGCCGATGGCAACGTCCACGATGCCGGCTCATACAAGCGGGGCGAGGTGCGCAAGGGCTTCAAGGATGCCGACACGACCGTCGACGTGACCTACCGCACCTCCACGCAGATGCACAACGCGCTCGAGACGCACGGCGCCGTTGCGTCGTGGGACGGCGAACGCCTGACGGTGTGGGAATCCACCCAGGCCGTGTTCGGCGTGCGCAACATGCTGAAGGACGCTCTGAAGCTGGATCCCGCGCAGGTGCACGTGATCTGTGAGTTCATGGGTGGCGGCTTTGGCGCGAAGCTCGGCACGTACAAGTACGGTGTCATCGCGTCGCTGCTGTCGATGAAGCTCGAACGCCCGGTGCGCTGCGTTCTCACGCGGCACGAGGAGAACCTCGCGGCGGGGAACCGCTCCGCGACGCTTCAGAAGCTTCGCCTCGCTGGCAAAGGCGGCCGGATCAGCGCGATCGAGCACGAGTCCTGGTCGAACTCGGGACAGGGCCGCTGGGCCGCGAACCCGACCGGGCCGACGAACACGCTGTACGACATCGCGAACGTGACGAGTACCGCGCATCGCGTGACCACCAATGCAGGTGCGCTCTCGGCCTTCCGCGCTCCTGGCTACGTCGAGGGCACGTTCGCCCTGGAGTCGGCGATCGACGAGCTCGCGATCAAGATGAAGATCGATCCGCTCGCGCTGCGCCGCCGCCACGCCCGCAGCCCGATCGATCCGCGGACGGGCAATCGCTATTCGCTCAAGCGGCTCCTCGACTGCTACACGATCGGCGCGAAGGAGATCGGGTGGAGCAAGCGGCGCGCGGATGGCATGCGCGGGTCGCAGGCTCATCGCCGTCGCGGGATCGGCATGGCCTCGCAGATCTGGGGCGGTGGTGGCGGCCCCCCGGCCTACGCGACCGTCCACATCGAAATCGACGGGACCGCGGTGTTGCGCGTCGGCGTGCAGGACATCGGCACGGGCACACGCACGGCGATCGCGCAGATCTGCGCCGATGAGCTCGGACTGACGCTCGAGCAGGTCACAGTGCGCCTGGGCGACAGCGACGCGCCATACGGCCCAGGGTCCGGTGGCTCCGTGACGCTTGCGTCCGTTGGGCCCGCGGTCCGGCTCGCCGCGAACGAGGCGCGCGGCAAGCTGCTCGCAGCGGCCGGCGGCATCCTGGAGATGCGCGCTGACGAGCTGCGTCTCGAGCGCGGCAGCGTTGTGAGCAAAGGCGCGCGGACGCCCCTGAAGGAGATTCTCCCGAAGCTGGACAACAGCACGATCGTCGGCAACGGCCTGCGCCACCCCAACCCCTCGGACATCTCGATCAAGACGTTCGGCGCGCATTTTGCGCAGGTCGAGGTCGATGTGAAGACGGGCGAGATCTTTGTCGAGAAGATCGTCGCGGTACACGACATCGGACGGATCGTGAATCCGATGATGGCCGCGAGCCAGGTGCAGGGTGGCGTGATGCAGGCCCTCGGCTTCGCGCTGACCGAGGAGCGCATCGTCGATCGTGGTCTCGGCCGCGTCATGAACGCGAATCTCGAGTCGTACGCGATCCCGACGGTGATGGACACCCCCGAGATCGTCGTGCGCTTCATCGACGTTCCGGATCGCAAGGCCAACAACCTCGGGGCGAAGGGCCTGGGCGAGCCGCCGATCATCCCGACCGCTGGGGCCATTGCGAACGCCGTCGCCAACGCGACCGGCGCGCGCGTCCGCCACACGCCGATGACGCGCGCACGCGTTCTCGAGGCGCTCGCGCTGGTGGAGGCGAAGTGAGCCTCTTCTCCTACGCGCGCCCGAAGGCTCTGGGCGAGGCGCTGAAGCTCCTCAAGAACGGCACGATCGCGCTCGCCGGCGGGACCGATCTCATCACGCTGGTGCGCCACGGCATCGCGCGTCCGGACGCGCTCGTTGATCTCACGGGGATCGCCGGCCTGCGCGGCATTACCCGCGAAAAGGGGCAGGGCATCCGCATCGGCGCGCTGACGGCGCTCTCGGACCTCGAGCATTCCACTGATCTCGTGAAGAACGCGATGATCGTGGTCGAGTCTTTGCGCGACGCGGCCACGCCCCAGATCCGCAACATGGGCACCGTCGGCGGCAATCTGCTGCAGCGCAATCGTTGCTGGTACTTCCGCGACGAAGGCGTCCCGTGCTGGCTGAAGGGCGGCACGCGGTGCTTCGCCGTCGACGGCGAGAACCGCTATCACGCGATCGTCGGTGCGCACGAATGCTGGATGGTCTCGCCGTCCGACCTCGCGCCCGCGCTCATCGCGTGCGACGCGGACATCGAGATCGCGTCGAGCGCGGGTAAGCGCCGCATGAAGCTGGCCGACCTGTTCATCGCGCCACATGGGCGCGAGCGACGTGAGCACGCGCTCCGCGCCGGCGAGCTCATCACCGCGGTGCGCATCCCCGAGAAATCGCTCGACCGCCGCGGCACGTACATCAAGTCGATGGAGCGCAAGGCCTGGAGCTTCGCGATCGTCTCCGTCGCCGCGAGCGCTCGCATCCGCGACGGTAAGGCGTCGGACGTGCGTCTCGTTCTCGGCGGCGTCGCGCCGGTCCCCTGGCGCGTGCCGGGGGCGGAGAAGCTGCTCGAGGGAACGCGGCTCGACGAGAATTCCTGCCTCGCTGCGGCGGACGCGCTGCTCGATGGCGCGCAGCCGCTCCGCGACAACGGCTACAAGGTGACCCTCGCGCGAGAGCTCGTGCGCCGCGCCCTTCGCTCGCTCGTCGTCCCGTCTTAGCCGGAAGCTAGTCCGCCAGGGGCCGCACCTCCACCGCGCCGCCGGCCGGCCAGCGCTTCGCGATCTCGAGTGCCTCGGCCTCGGACGCGACCTCGACGATCGCGTAGCTGCCCACAGATTCCTTCGCCTCGGCGAACGGCCCGTCGCTGACCATCGGGAGATCCTTCCTGCGCACGCGGCCGTGGCGCACGGTCTTGGCGCTGCGCGGCGGCGCGAGGCGATGCCCTTCAACGATCGTCCCGGCCCGCGCCTGCTCGGCGAACCATCCGCCGATCTCCGCGACCGCCGCGTCCCGCTCGGCCGCCGGCAGGGCCATCCACTCCTGCTCGTCCGCGAAGAAGGTGAGCATGTACCGCACGTCGTCCCTCCCATGAGCCGCCTCTGGCCGGCTCTACGGTACCGACGAATGTTCCCGGCCGGATTCGACAACAGCGCACGGACGACGACTGGGGCGACCTGAGTGACAATGCGCGGGTGCCCGTATCCGACGGCGCCCTGGTCGAGGCGATCGAGTCGTCACTTTTCGCGTACGCCCCGCTGCCCGGCCTGAGCGCGCCGCTCGGGATCAAGGGAATGGCGGGCAGGGTCACGTCGCTCTCGCATCCGCTCGCGAACCTCGTCGGCATGGCGCAGCTTTCCGAGGACGACGCGGGTCCGACGATCGATGCCGTCAAGGATCGCTTCGCGACCGAGCGAAAGGCGTTCGGATGGGTGACCGGACCAGTCACGAGACCACGCGATCTGGGTATGCGTCTCGGAAGGGCCGGCCTCCACCCCATCGCGCATCTCGCGGGCATGGCTTCGCCGGTGGATCTGGCGGTGGCCGCGAACCCCGAAGTGCAGGTGCGCGAGGTGAGTCCGCAGGAGCAGAAAGGCGAGACGGACATGATGGGGCGGGCGTACGGGATGCCACCTGATGTCGCCGCGCTGTTCGTGCGGCTCGTCAGCGAGAGCCCGGGCATCAACGCCCGCGGCTACTTCGCGTATCTGGGCGGTCCATCACCAGTGGCCTGGAGCTATCTCGTGTACCTGCCGAACTCGCCGATGGTGCTCCTCGGCGGCGCAGCGACCCTGGCAGAGGCGCGCGGCAAGGGCATCTACAGCGCGCTCGTGAAACGCCGCCTCGAGGACGCACGGCGTGATGGTCGCGAGGCCGCGCTGATCCAGGCGGACCGCGACACCTCTGCGCCGATCTGCGCGAAGCTCGGCTTTCGCGAGCTCTGCTCGCTCGAGGTCTACGCCTGGTCGCCGGAGACGCGCCCGCCTTCATGAGCTCGCGCGAGATCGCGAGCGCGATGGCCGCGCTCGGCGCCGAGTCGCTCGCCGCGCACATGCTCGCCGACCCGGTCCTCATGAGGCGCTATGACTTCGCGGTCGTGCGCCGCGGCGCGATGCGCTGCTACTCGTCGACCAAGCTGGATGAGGGCGTGTTCAACCACGTGAGCGGCTACGGCACCTTCGCGCCAGCGTCGCAGCACGTCATCGACGCGGTGCTGGGCTATTACGACTCGCGTGGCGGAGCGGCGCACTTCGAGGTCCTGCTGCCCACCGTCTCGCGTGGCGATCTCCGTCTGCTCGAGCTCAACGGCTTTCGCGACAGAAGCGTGCTCTTCCAGTGTCACGTCCGAACGACATCGCGTCCGCCCCGCGCGCATGACGTCCGTGGGCTCGTGATCGAACGCGTCCGTCGCGCCGATGCCGGGGGCTACGGGAGCGTCGCGAGTCGCGGATTCGGCGACCGCGGATGGTCGAAGACCGTCTTCTCCCGAGGCTGGCAACGCCAGATCGAGCGCGACGCGCGCGTCGCGGCGTTCATCGGCAGCGTCGACGGTCGGCCGGCCGCGACCGGCGTCACGATCACGCGTCCGTCGATCGCCGGCCTGTACTCCGGGAGCGTGCTGCCGGCGTTCCGCGGTCGCGGGATCCAGAACGCGATGATCGCCGGGCGCGTGGCCCACGGCTGGGCTCGCGGCGTTCGCACCTTCTATTCGTGGTCCGATCCGGACAGCGCCTCGGCGCACAACCTCCGTGATGAGGGCTTCCGCGCGCGCTTCGAAGTCCATTGGTACGCCCGCGATGACAGATGAGGGCAGCGAAGGCTGCCCGATTACTCCGTGACGTCAGCGGCGACCGCGAGGATCCCGCGGCGCGTCAACGCGAGGCGCACGCCATGCTCGACGTCAGCAGGGATCCGCGGGCCGAGCGAGCGCAGCGCTTCCTCAGGTACGGCGCCGCCCTCCGACGACAGCATGTCCGCGGCATTGCGCCGCAGGTCCGGGTCCGGTGACGTCAGGTTCTGCGCGATGCGCTGACCGAACAGCCGGCGTGTGTGCCAGGCGTTGTACACGTAGACGAGTGAGAGTCCGGTACCCGTCGCGAGCAGCAGCTGCACATCGGAGTACCTGAGGCCGAGGATCAACGCCACGGCCGCGGCCATGTTCCCGAACGCGTTCACGCCGCCGGAGAGGAACGCTCGCGCGCGCGGACGGATGGCCGCGTTCACCTGGCTGTACACGAGCTCGCTCGCGGGGCGATGCAGCGCGGGGATCCAGATGCGCTCGCCCAGCTGCAGCGCCACACCGGTGATGAGGGTGAGGCCGTTCGGGTCGAGCGCGGCGGCGGCATAGGTGAAGACGTACCAGAGGGGCAGGAAGAACAGCACCCACGCGATGGCGTTGCGCCGCAAGAGGGCGCTGGTGATGAAGCTCTTTATCGCGAGGGCCTCCAGGGAAGAGCTCGTGTTGTCCGAGGCGTAGAGATGGCTGAAGAGGTCCTCGCGCCCGACGTCCGTGT
>JANMWW010000107.1:0-3443 GCA_031394155.1 Chloroflexota bacterium
CCGGAGCAACCGGCGCAACAGGACCTACCGGTGCTGCGGGAGCAACCGGAGCTAACGGCGCAACAGGCGCCGCGGGAGCAAGCGGCGCGGCGGGTGCCACCGGCGCCACAGGTGCTACCGGCGCGGCAGGCACGACCGGACAGAACGGCGTGACGATCTTCAGCAACGCGACGACGACCGTGACGACGGTCAACCCGAACCAGATCCCCGGACTCGCCTACACGCTGGACACGACCGGCACCACCGTGCTCTACGTCGCAACTGAGGGCGGCATCGTCAACAACGGTGTCGTCGGTGACTGGGTCCAGGTCGGCGTACGCGTCATGGTTGACGGCGTCGTTATGGCCGGCGAGCGTTCATACGACGTCGAGGTCACGAGCTTCGTGAACAAGGGCAATTGGAAGTTCTCGCTCACGCTCGCTCTTGCGCCGGGTTCACACACGATCACGGTCCAGGGCAGGCTTCGGGATTCAGGAACGCTTCAAACGACCAAGCCGAACGCGACCTTGGCTGGTACGTCAGGGTCAGTCATGCGCGGGACGCTCACCGTCCTAACGCTGAACAAGTAGCCGATCACACCGAGCGGCCGGGCTCGTCGCGATGACGTAGCCTGACCGCTCGGTGATCGAGTTCAAGGACGTCCACAAGCACTTCGGTCAGCTGCACGTCCTGCGGGGCATCAATCTCTCGGTGAACGAGCGCGAGGTGGTGGTGGTCATCGGTCCCTCGGGCTCAGGCAAGAGCACGATGGTTCGCACGATCAACCGCCTCGAGCCGATCGAGAGCGGCACGTTGATCGTCGACGGCATGAAGGTGCACGAGAAGGATCTCGACGTGAACGCGCTACGACGCAACGTCGGCATGGTCTTCCAGTCGTTCAATCTGTTCCCGCATCTGACGGCCGCGGAGAACGTCATGCTCGCGCCGACGAAAGTGCGCGGCCTCGCAAAGAGCGAGGCGCGGGGTCGCGCCATGGCCCTGCTCGAAAAGGTGGGGATACCCGAGAAGGCCGATGTCCACCCGGTCCGTCTCTCGGGGGGCCAGCAACAGCGCGTCGCCATCGCTCGCGCGCTCGCGATGGAGCCCAAGATCATGCTCTTCGACGAGCCCACGAGCGCCTTGGACGCGGAGATGATCCGCGAGGTGCTCGACGTCATGAGGAACCTTGCCAGCGAAGGCATGACCATGCTGGTGATCACGCACGAAGTCGGGTTCGCGCGCGAGGCATCCAACCGGGTTGTATTCATGGACGAAGGCCGCATCATTGAAGACTCACCGACGGCGGAGTTCTTCGAGCATCCTCGTGAGGAGCGCGCGAAGCTGTTCCTGAGCAAAGTCATCAAGCACTAGCGAAGGTAGGAGGAGATATGAGAGGCATCGGGCGGATCCTGGCGAGCGGTCTCGCGGTGCTGTTCGTCGCATCGGCGTGCGGTGGTGCCGCTACGCCTGCGCCGACGGCGACCGGTTCCGCGTCTGCCAGCGCGGCGACGAAGCCGAAGTTCGAGCTATCGCACTACACGTACTCGCTGCAGACGAAAGGCAAGATCCGGATCGGAACGCAGGAGGACAACACGCCCTTCAGCGTCAAGAACCCGACGACCAGCAAGTGGGAAGGCTTCGACGTCGACATCGCGCGCGAGCTGGCCAAGGCGATCTGGGGCGCGACCGACGACCCCGACTCACACATCGATTGGGTCGCCGTAACGTCGGCCACGCGCATTCCGAGCCTCACAGACAACAAAGTCGACGTCATCATCAAGACCTTCACGATCAACGAGGATCGCAAGAAGCAGATCGACTTCAGCGACGTCTACTTCAGCACCGGTCAGCGCATCCTCGTGAAGAAGACGAACACCGCAGTCAAGGAAGTGGCCGACCTTGCGGGGAAGACGGTCTGCGCACAGAAGGGCTCGACCAGCGAGGTCAACCTGACCAAGGCCACGGATGGCAAGGCCAAGCTGTTGCTTCTCGACTCCTACCCGGCCTGCCTCCTCGCGCTGCAGCAAGGCCAGGCGGACGCGGTGTCCACGGATGAGACGATCCTGTTCGGCCTCGTGAAGCAGGACCCGACCACCACGATCGTCGGCAAGTACTTCTCCGAAGAGCCCTACGGCATCGGCGTGAAGAAGGACACCGGCGACCGTGTCGCCTTCGTGCCCTTCATCAACACCTGGCTCGCTGGGATCATCAAGGATGGGACCTGGGGCAAGATCTACGAAAAGCACATCACGCCCGTGTCCGGCGACAAGAAGACTGCGCCGAAGGCGTAGCAATCCAAGTTGACGCGATCTGATGACGGGGGTCGGCCGGTGGCCGGCCCCCGTCTCGCAACGAGGCCCTGGTGATCCCGGGCGCGATCGCGCTCGAGTTCCCGAAGGAGTTCTTCGGTGGGCTCTGGCTGACGGTCCAGATCAGCGTCCTCGGGCTGCTCGGCGCTCTGGTCCTCGGAACGATCGTTGCGCTTTTCCGCATCTCACCGCTCGCCGTCCTTCGCTGGATCGGCACCGCGTACGTGGAGTTCTTCCGCAACACGCCGCTGGTCGTGCAGCTCTTCTTCCTGTTCCTCGGCCTCCCGTTCATGGGCTTCCGCTTCGCGACGGACACGTTCGACAGCATCTTCCGCGCGGCGATCACCGGCATGGCGCTCTACCACGCGGCCTACGTCGCCGAGATCGTCCGTGGCGGGCTCCTCGCGGTGGACAAGGGCCAGATCGAGGCCGCGAGGTCGCTGGGGCTCTCGTATGGCGGGATGCTCCGCTTCGTCCAGCTGCCGCAGACATTCCGCGCCGTTGTGCCACCCCTCGGCAACATCGCGATCGCGCTCGTGAAGAACACGTCGCTGGCGTCGACCATCGGCGTCGCCGAGCTACTCTACGCGGCCGAGGTCGTTGAGACACGCACCTTCCGCGCGGAGGAAGCGTTCCTCGCGGCGACGATCGGCTTCCTCCTCCTCACCATCCCGCTCGGCATCGCGGTGAACGCGCTCGAGCGCCGGATGCTGATCGCACGCTGATGGACATCACCGACTTCCTGCAGGAGCATGGCCTCCGACCAAGCACCTGGCCGATGTTCGCGGATCCCGCGATCTGGCGATTCTTCGGCGAGGGCCTGCGCGAGACCGTGCTCATCTCGGTCGTCGCGGTCGCCCTGTCGTTCGCGGTCGGTCTGGTCCTCGCGCTCGGCCGTCTCTCGAGCCGGGCGTGGCTCCGGTGGCCGTCCATCGCCTACATCGAGTCGATCCGCGCGTTGCCGGTGCTGTTGCTCATCGTGTACTTCAACATCAAGGGTTCGAGCCTGTTCCGACCGCTGTTCGGACCCGACTTCGAGCTGCCGACCTTCTGGGCAGGAGTGCTCGGGCTCTCGCTCTACACCAGCGCCGTATTGGCCGAGATCATCCGCGCGGGGATCCTCAGCCTCCCGCGCGGCCAGACCGAGGCGGCTCG
>JANMWW010000222.1:0-4044 GCA_031394155.1 Chloroflexota bacterium
GGCGGTGACCGTGCCGTCCTGCTTGAACACGGGCTTCAACGCGGCCAGCGCATCAAGACTCGTTTCCCGTGGCGTCTCGTCGCGCTCCACGAGAGTGATCGCCCCTTTGCGACCGGGGACCTCGACCTTCACGATCTCTGCATCGAAGGCGCCGGACTTCTGCGCCGCGAGCGCTTTCTGATACGAGCCGAGCGCGAAGCGGTCCTGGTCACCGCGTGACAGCCCGCACTCCTCAGCTGAGAGCTCGGCGCCAAGGCCCATGTGGCCGTGGCCGTACGCATCGACCAGTCCGTCGGTGAGGTTCGCGTCATCGAGGTGATGCTCGCCGAGCGGGAGCCCAGTACGGACGCCGCGCATCAGATATGGCGCGTTGGACATGCTCTCCATGCCCCCTGCCACGACAAGCCGCGCCTCGCCCGCGGAAATCTGCGTCGCCGCGAACATCACTGCCTTGAGCCCCGAGCCGCACACCTTGTTCACCGTCGTGCAGGGCACGCTGTTCGGCAGGCCCGCACCGAGCGCGGCCTGCCGCGCCGGCGCCTGACCGACGCCGGCCTGGATGACGTTGCCCATGAAGACCTCGTCAACATCATCGAGGGCGACGCCGGCGCGCTCGAGCGCGCACTTGATGGTGATCGAACCCAGCTTCGGCGCCGTCAGCGGCGCGAGGCCACCGAGGAATGCTCCGATCGGGGTCCGCGCTCCCGCAAGGATGACGATGTCGCTCACTGTGTTCCCCGTTCTTCGAGCAGCCGCCGCGCCACGTGCTCACGGTACGCGCGGATCTCGTCCCCAAGCGCATGGAGCTCGCCGACCCTCTCGCTAATGGTGTCGAGATGCGCATCGAGAAGCTCCATGAGACGTGGCAGCACGGTGCGGTTGGAGCGATGGCGCTGGTACATGCTCTCGAGCTCAAGCATCTCCTGGAGCGAGAGGCCGAGCGTCTTCAGCTTTCGGATGTATCGCAGGCGGTGGAGATCGTCATCCGTGTACACGCGCACACCGCCGTCGAGCCGCTTCACCGACTCCAGCAGACCGAGCTCCTCGTAGTAGCGGATGGTCCGCTCCGTCAGCCCGACGCGCGACGCGAGCTCGCCGATCCGGTAGTGCCCGACCGCTGTGGCCACCACGCCTCCCCGCAATGCGTGCTCGCTTCGCCATCTTTGTGCCACGTTCGCCAGTTCACGTCAACTGGCAGACACCCCAGCGCCTCTGGTCGCGTCTGGGTTCTTAGGTGGTCGCGAGCTCCTTGATCGCGCGCGCGAGCGCGTCGGTCCCAAGGCCGGCGTCAGCCGTCGCCGCGAATTCGGTCGGCGTGTGGCTGCCCCCGGTTGAACGGACGAAGATCATGCCCGTCGGCACGCCCGCGAGCGCAGGGTTCTGCGCATCGTGCCCCGCGCCGGAGATCAGATGCGGGGGCTCGAACCGGGCGACCGTGTGGATGGCGTTGTCGAGCATCGCCTGGATCGCTGGGTCGAGGTGCGTGACCGGTACGCGGTTCACGCGCTCTGCGGTGATACGGACGTCACGCTCCATCATCACGCGCGCCATCTCGGCCTGAAGCTCGCTCTGCATCTTGTCGATCGCCTCTTCACGCGGTGCGCGGATGTCCAGCGAGAAGACGCACTCGCCGGGCACCACATTCTTCGCGCCCGGACGGACCTCGATCTCCCCCACCGTGCCGACGGCCTCCGGAACCGACGACGCGATCCGCTCGACCGCCGCGATGAGCTGCGTCGCGGCGACGAGCGCGTCCTTGCGCGCGCCCATGATCGTCGCGCCGGCGTGATCGGCGCGGCCCTTCACACGAACGCGCGCGTGGAAGATGCCCACGATGTCGCTCACCACGCCGAGCGGCATCCCGGCGCGCTCCAGGCGCGGCCCCTGCTCGATGTGCAGCTCGAGGTACGCGCGGATCTGCCGCGGATCGCGCTGGGCTTTCGTCGGGTCCCCGGCCTCGCCGATCGCGCGGAGCGCGTCGCCGATCGACACGCCCTTCTTGTCACGCAGGTCCGCGGCGCCCGCCGGCAGCCTGCCGAACGCGGCGGAGGAGCCGAAGAGCCCGATGCCGAAGCGCGCGCCTTCCTCGTCGGCCCACGCGACGAGCTCGACCGATCGCTTGAAGCGCACGCCAGCGTCCTTCAGGGACACGAGCGCCTCGGCGGCGCAACAGACGCCGAGTGCGCCGTCAAAACGGCCGCCCTCGGGCACCGAGTCGATGTGTGACCCGACGAGGACGATGGGATCCAGATCGTGCTCGCCGAGGAATCGGGCGTAAAGGTTCCCGGCGGCGTCGCGACGCACCGTGGCACCGACGCCGCGGCACCAGTCGGCCACCAGTCGTTTTGCCTCTGCTTCTTCGGGAGTGAGCCCGAGGCGCGTGACCGAAGGGCCGTTGCCCCCGATCTTCGCGAGATCCTCGATCCGCTTCTGCAGTCGCGCGAGCTCGCTCAACCCGGTACCTCCACATGCGCTGCGAGCTCAGCGGCGGAGAACGGCAGGCCGGAGAACACTTCACGTTCGATGGCGAGCGCGATCGGGATCGCGCGTGCGATCTCGTCGGCGTATTTCGGATGGCGGGCGGCGGTGTCTTTCGCACGCTCCGCGATCGCCTCGATGCGCATGCCCCCGCGGCGGTCGGCGACATACACGAGCTTGTCTTCGATCGTGCGCGGCGCGGTCGCCGGGTCGAGCACCGTGTAGATGGCGTGCCGCCGGGCGGGCTCGACGCACGCGGTCAGGCCTTCCGCGGCCAGGATCAGCGCCGAGAGCTCGTTGTGCTCGCGTGGATCGCCGGCGAGGAGCGGGCTTCGCCCGATGTCGTGCAGGTGCGCCGCGAGCCCGACCGCCTCGGTGTCGAGCGTGTCGCCCGCTGCCGCGCGCGCCTTCGCCAGAACGGCGCCGATCGCGCCCACCAGGCGCGAATGCGTGCGCAGCCAGTCCGGATATGCGTAGCGGTCATAGAACCGCTCCGCGATGGTGGATAACTCGGTCACTTCGCCGTTGACACCCCATCACGCGCTTCGTAGGTTCGCCCACCGGAGAGGGGACGCATGTCACGCCCAGACATCGACGAGCGAATCATCGCGCACCTCGGCTTCGCGCGTGCCGTGGCATCGCGCTCGCTTGACCCCCGCTGCCGCGGCGCCGACCGCGAGGATCTCATCGCCTGGGGCGTGTTCGGCCTCGTGCAGGCCGCTCGCCGCTATCGCGGCGATCTCGGCGCGCCCTTCGGAGCCTACGCCGCACGACGCGTGCGCGGCCAGGTATTGGACGCGCTGCGCGATCGCGATCCGCTCACGCGCACCGAACGTCGCGCATTTCGCGAGAAGCAGAAGGTCGCCGCAGATCTGCCGCAGCCCTACGTCGAGGTCTCGCTGGACCGCCTGGCGGAGCTCGGCGATATCGATGTCGAGGAACGATCGGCCGCGGCGACGCGGGCCGACCCGCGCTGGCACGCCGTCGCCGGAGAGCTGGCTCGTCTCACCCCGATCGAGCGGAGAGTCGTGGTGCTCGCGTATGCCAAAAGCATGACGCTCAAAGAGATCGGCGTTCGCGTATCGCTCTCCGAATCCGGCGTCTGTCGTGTGAGAGCGCGCGCACTCAAGAAGCTGCGCGCCGCGTGCGCGCCCGAGGTCGCCGAGGCCGCGTAGCCAAGCCTCGGCCGCGGGTGACGCGGTGAGGATGTCCCCTCGCGCCGCGAGAGTGGAGGGGGCCCCGCCATCACGACAAGGTCCACCGCGGCTCGGGCGGGGAGGCCAACTCGCAAGCGAGGGGACGCCGAGCCGCGGCAGGACCCGCGGCTACTCCTCGCCCCGTCACCCGCCGCCGTCCGCGGCTCCCCTACGCTCAGTTCGTGACCGACCTAAAACGCGCACGCTTTGCAAGACTTGTGGCGCGTGCACTCGACGACTTACCGGCGGAGTTCGCGGAGCGCATGCGCAACGTACAGATCGTCGTGGAGGACGAGCCGACGGAGGAACAGCGGCCAAAGCACGGCGAGCTTCTAGGCTTGTACGAGGGCGTGCCGCTTACGGGCCGCGG
>JANMWW010000144.1:0-4472 GCA_031394155.1 Chloroflexota bacterium
AGGAGCTCCAGGCGATCGATCGCCCCTGTGGCCGAACCCGCATGCGCGGTCGTGAGCGAACCCTCGTGACCCGTGGTCAACGCGTCGAGCAGCGCGGACGCCTCGCGCGGTGTCCGGACTTCGCCGACGATGATCCGATCCGGACGCATCCGTAGCGCGTTCGCGACGAGATCGGCGATGCCGATCGGCGACTCGCGCCCCGCCTGCCCCTCCAGATGCACGACGTGTGGGTGTGGCAGTACGAGCTCGTTGGTGTCCTCGATCACGACGATCCGTTCATCGGCCGCGATCTCCGCGGCGAGCGATCGAAGCAGCGTGCTCTTCCCTGCCCCGGTAGCGCCCGCGATCAGGATGTTCGCGCGCGCGGCGACGGCCTCAGCCAGCAGATCTGCCGCTTGCGTCGTGATCGCGCCGTCCGAGGCCCACGATCGTCCTTTGCCGCGTAGCGGCAGCGACAGATGAGAGAACTTGCGGATCGAGATCGTCGGACCCCCGACCGGCGCGATGACCGCGTTCGCGCGGCTCCCATCGCGCATGCGCGCATCGACGAACGGACGCTCGAGCGTGAGCTCGCGACCGACACCAGCGGCGATCCGATGCGCGAGCTCGGTCACCTGTGCGGCTGACGCGAAGCTCACCGCCGCGCGCTCGAGCGCTCCAGCGCGCTCGACGTAGATCTCGTCCGCGGCGTTCACGAGGACGTCGGTGACCCTGGGATCATCGAGGAGCTCTTGGAGCGGGCCAAAGCCGAAGAGCTCCGCTGCGAGCGATGCGACCTCGGCTTCGCTGAGCTCGACGCGCGCGGCGTGCCGCACGCGCTCGTGCAGCGTCCTGCGGCGCGCGAGATCGGCGTAGACGTTCAGCATCGCGCCAGGGTCGAGGCCCGCCGCCACCTCAGCGCGGATCCTTGCCACCAAGTCGTCTCGGCTCACAACGCGCGGATCAGGCCATCGATGGCGCGCATCGTCGGGGCGCGTGCCGCGAACTCGTCGCGCGCGAGGTACTCGTCCTGCGGGATGTGCGCGAGCAGTGGCAGCTCCGCGCGACCGGCGATGAGCGCCGCATCCGCCGCCTCGACGCCCACGACGACGAGGCCGACCGGGCACGGGACGTGGCGCAGGAGAGCCCGCGCGCAGAACAGCGACTGAAGCTGCGAAGCGCGTCCGCCGGTCACGACGCAGATGCGGCCAAGCCGAGCGATGAGCGCCGGATCGAGCGCGTCCGCGCCCGAGCCAAGATCCGCAACGAGAGCGCGTCCCGCGGCGAGCCGCTCGAGCATCGAGGCGATGCGATCGCCGTCGAAGTCCCGGTGCAACTGGGGCGAGCCCGGCAGGAACGCGACGTGCGCCCAGCGCGAGATCAGCTCGCGCTCGCGATCGGGCTGGACGAGCGCATCGACGATCGTGGCTGCCTCGATGGCAGCACGCAGCGCGAGACTCGGGGCCCATCGGTCGAGGTCGACGAGGAGCGGCGAGTGACCGCCCGCGGCGGAGCGCTGCGCGACCAGCGCCGCGGTGGTGCTCGCGCCAACGCCCGCGCTGAGCGACCAAAAGCCGACGCGCATGTGGCTTCCGAGTCGCTGAGGTCTCGTTGGTCGGACCGCCTCGAGTGGCTCGGTCCGTCCCGTCGCCTCGCGCATGAGCGCAAGAGCGATCGCGGCGACCGGCGTGCTGTCCAGCCATGCGCCGATGCGGCTCACCCTCGCGCCCACCGTCCGACCTCACCGGCGCGCGTCACTGCGTATCGCTCGGTAGCGCGCTCGAGCGCTTCGCGATCGAACACGACCGGTCGCGCACCGCGCAGGTGTCGCGACCTGAGGACGGATGGCCGCGCCCAGAGCACGCGCCGCCACGCGATCACTTGCTCCTCCGCCCGCAAGAGCGCGCGGATTCTTGCGTCGTCGCGCCGAGGTCGCAGGATCGCGCGCGACCTGTGCATGAGTTTGGCCGTCGATTCACCGAGATCGAGGGCGCGCACCGTCACGCTATCGATGGTCCCGGGCATCGCCACCGGGCCGAGGTCGCTCATGATCGCCGGCATGAGGTCGCCGGACACGGTCGCGGCATGTTGCGCGAGCGTGGCGCGGGCGCCCGCGCGCGCGAGCAACGCGACCGCGCGCTCGGCGTCGAGCGCCGCGCACTCCAGCAGCAGACCGGCGTCGGCGCGGACCAGACGGAACCAAGGGAGCTGTCCGACGTGTGCGTCCAGATCCACGGGCGTGTCCCCCTCGAGTCTGAACGTCGTGGCGACGTCCGGAGCGTTCATCGCGTTCCGACGAGCGCGAGCACGAACGTGCTCGTCGCAACGCGGTCCGCGAGCCGCGCCTCGTCGACGAGCGCGATGGCGATGACGACGCTTGCGATCCGATCGGCGGCCACCGTCGACATCTTCGCGTCTCGCGGCACATACGCCGCCCCGCTCTCGCCGCGAACGTCGAGGACCGTGGCTCCGGTCACGAGGACCTCGGCCGATCTCCCTGCGGGTGCGCGTCCGGCGATCGGGATCGCAAGAACGTCGACGCGCGATCCTGGCACGATGGCGCCGCCGACGGCGCCGACCGCGGTGACTGGGATCGCGACTGCTCTGTAGCCATTTGCGAGTGCCTGGCCCGCGCGAAAGTCGGCCAGTTCGCCCGCCACGGATCGCGCGAGCACGATCTGACCTCGAAGCATCGGTGTGCGCGGGATCAGACCGACGACATCGCCCAGGCTGCGGATCGCGTCGTCGGGCACAAGATCAGCGGCAAGGCCGCGAACTTCGACGTCCTCCGAGGCCAGCGGTCTCAGTACGTCGACGTCACGTGCCATCACGACGATGTCGACACGCTGTGTTGCCGAGAAATACAAGCCGCCCGACAGCACGCCAGCGAGGAGCGCGAGCGCGAAGAACACCCGCCGAGGGATCGTGAGGCTCACCGCAGCAGCGCCGGCGAGCGGACCGTCACGGACAGCGACGCGATCATGACGCGACCGGGGAGCGCGTCGCTCGTCACCTCGAAGCGCAGAACCAATGGGGCACCAGCCGACGTGGGCGAGAGCCACGTAAGCGCGCAGCCCTCTCCGGCCGACCCCGCAAGAGGCGACAGCAGATCCGCACTCCCGGCGACGAGTCGCCACGAACTGATCGGTACCGCGGAACCATCGGAGAACGCGCGCGGCCAGAGCACGACCGTCCGTCCGCGCAGGACCTCGATCGATCCCAGGACCGGGCCGTCCGATGCCAGCGCCACGCCGGCTGCGGCGACAGGCATGCGCGGGTTCGGCGTTGGTGCGGGAAGACGGGGTCGCGGATCGGCTCCCGCGACCGACGAGGGCGCGGCGCTCGGTTGGAGACGTGGTCCCAGGCTGCTTGCCGGCGACGATGGCGGTGTCGGCGTGATCGTCGGTATGGGCGACGGCCGCGACGCCTGGCGCGTTTCGCTGTCATCCTGGAAGAAGACGATGTTCACGGACACGAAGCCCGCAGGCGTGAGCACGAAGTCTTCGTAGTACGTTCCGGCGATCGATCGCCCGTCTGAAAGGCGCGCCCGGCCGTTGAAGGACCGGTCATCGAACGCGCTGGCAGCGCCTGAGCTGACGACGTCGACCACTCGGGCATACGTTCCGGGTCTGTCGGAGAGGGTCGTGGTCGAGTACGTCGTCGTGTTGCCGGACGATGTGACGACCTCGCCCGCATACACATCCGTCACGAGGTAGAGGCCTGCTGGCACGGGCGGAGCGGTGAACGGCGGAGACGCGGGGTCGCTGAAACCGGCGTCGAGCTCGTCGGCGCTGGCCGGCCCCGCGCACAGCGCGGGCGCGATCGCGAGGATCAGGCTTGCGCCCGCGCGCCTGACCTTCATCTCGCCGCACTCGCGGCACGGACGTTCACGATCGTGGTCGGCGAGAAGACCACGCCGAACGCCGGTGTGCGGACGGGAACGCTTGCGGCGATCCGCACCGTGGGGTGGTCGTAGCGCCAGCCAGTCAACGGATCGACGGCCGGCACGATCGGAAAGGCCGCCACATCCGCTTGCGCAGCGGCATCCGTTGGCGTGATCGCCAGGTGCGGTGCGATCTGCCGGAGATTGAGGGCGAAGTACGTGCGCGCGATCGCCTCAGCGTCGGGCGCGAGCCGCAGCGCGCCGGTACGGGCGAGCTCACCGGAATCTTGGTCATCCGTGGCAGCGAGGGTCGCAAGGTCGGCGGCGCTCGCGACGCGAGCGGCGACCACGCGGATGGCGCCGAGCTGCACGACCCCCGTGACGATCGTCAGGAGCAGCGGCAGGAGCACGACCACGAGGATCGCCGCGCTGCCGCGTTCGTCACGCCTCATCGATCCAGCTCGCCGCGCGCGACCGCGGTCGCCGACAGCACGATCGTGCCGCTGAAGGCGAATGGCAGATCGATCCGCTCGTTCGACCGGACGCTCACGCGTATCGGCTCTCGCCACCCGACGCGCGGCGGATCGACCTCGATCGAGACGCGCGACGG
>JANMWW010000160.1:0-4675 GCA_031394155.1 Chloroflexota bacterium
GTCGCCGATGCCTTCGTAGAGCAGGACGCTCATGCCCGCGGTCGAGCGGATCGATCCGGCGACGAGCGTTCCGGCCTCCGTGACACCGAGGTGCAGCGGATACGGCACGGCCTTCGCGAGCCGCCGGTACGCGGCGACCATCACGGGGACCTCGAACGCCTTGACCGACACGACGATGTTGTCGAAGTCGAGGTCCTCGAGGATCTTGATCTCGGAGAGGGCCAGGTCGACCATGCGCTGCGCCTCGTCGCGGATGTCGCCGGGCTGGCGGTCGCCGATGGAGCCATGGTTCACGCCGATGCGGATCGGTGTGCCCTGCTCCTTGGCCTTCTTCACGACCTCGCGCACGCCGTCCTTGTTGTGGAGGTTGCCGGGGTTCAGGCGCAGCTTGTGAACCTTCGCCTCCAGCGCCATGAGCGCGAGGCGATAGTCGAAGTGGATGTCCGCGACGATCGGGAGGATCGAGCGGCGCACCACTTCCTTGAGCGCTTCACCTGCCCGCTTGTCCGGTACCGCCACGCGCGCGATCTCGCAGCCGACTTCCTGAAGACGCTCGATCTGCCGGATGGTCGCGTCGACGTCGTGCGTGAGGGTCGTGCACATCGATTGCACCGCGATCGGAGCGCCGTCACCGATGCCCGTCCCACCCACCCAGACGCGCTTGGACTTCCGCCGCGGGCGTGGCCCGACGCGATCTTCAGGGAGGTTGAGGTCGATCGACATGGGCATGCTCACAACACCAGTGTACGTGCGACAGATGACGCTTCATTCTCGGATGTGCAGAGGCGACCCGCGGACTATGTCGTCCGCGACGCATCGAGCGTTCGTGCGCGGATCGCATCGATCGTTGCCCGAGGCAAGCCTCCGAGCCGCAGATACGTCTCTGCATCGCCGTGCTTTGCGCGGAACCCCGAATGGATGGCGGCCATGACCTCGGCTCGGCAGAGAGCCTCCTCCTGGAGACGCGTGCGGCGCTCGTCGCTCTCGGCGTTGGCGATCAGATCCGCGAAGAGTGACGCGAGCCCCGTCGCGGTCCGTTCGTAGTCCGTGGCGATCACGTCGGCCGGCGTGCCGACGAGGTCCAGGAGCAGCATCGTCATGAGGCCGGTGCGGTCCTTCCCCACCTCGCAATGGATGAGCACGCCACCCGGCGGCGCGCTCGCGATCGCCTGTGCGATCGTCGCGAATCGTGAACGCGCGAGCTCGAGCATCGTCAGATCGAAGGCGACGCGGTCGCGGCTTTTGACCGACTCCCACATCTCCTCGCTTTGCTGCGGAATGTGGTGTCGCGTCACGCCGCTCGGCGCATCGAAGTCGTACGAATTCGCCGCGACCTCGCGCGTGGCGCGCATGTCGATGACGGTGCGCACGCCGTGCGCGACAAGCGCGGCGCGGCCGGCATCGTTCAGCCGATAGAGCGCGTCGGATCGGACGATCGCGCCGGGCCTGACTTGGCCGTGCGCCGCCGGCAGACCACCGAGGTCGCGCGCGTTGAGCAGCGACTCCCAGCGGAGCGCGCGGTCGCTAGCCCCCAACGACCCGTCGTATGTCCGAGATCGAGACCACCACGAGGAGCAGCAGCAACAACACGAATCCGACCGCGTGGACCGCGGCCTCGAGCTGCGGCGAGAGGCGCTTGCGGAAGATGCCGGCGATGAGCACGAAGAGGAGCCGGCCGCCGTCGAGTCCCGGGAACGGGATGATGTTGAGCACCGCGAGGTTCATCGACAGCACACCGATGAGCTTCAGGAACGTCGGGATGCCGAACTGCGCGACCTGTCCGGTGACCACGAAGATCTGGATCGGACCGCCGACCTGCGGCCCACCGGTCCCACTGCCGCGCGCCGCGATCAGTTGCCCGGGCAGCTGCGCGATCTGCTGGACGACATCACCTGAGAGCTGCACCGCCTGGCCGACGGCCTGCGGCAGCGCGACCGCCACGGGCCCCTGCACGTCCTCGAGCCTGATTCCCAGCGGGCCTTCGCCCTCAGGCGGAGCGGCGCGCGGCGTGGCCTTGATCGGCGCGATCGGCCGGCCGTTGCGCTCGATCTGGACCACGACCTCGCTCTCGTTCTGCGCGCGCTGCCGCACGTACGCGACGAGATCGGAGGAGCGCGTGATGGGACGTCCGTCGATAGTCCGAACGATGTCGCCGATCTGGATGCCTACCTTCTCCGCCGGCGAGCCGGGCGCGACCTGATCGACGCGGACGTCGCCCATCGCCGCCGTCGTGCCCGTCGCGAACGCGATCGTTAGAACGAAGATCGCGAGCACGACATTCATCGTGACGCCGGCGACAAGCACGATCGCCTGCGCCCACCACGGTTTCGTGGTGAACGCTCGCGGATCGCCCTCCCCCTCCTGATGGATCGCGAAGTCGTCCTGCCCAAGGATGCGCACGTATCCGCCGAACGGGATCGCGCGCACGTTGTATTCGATCTCCCTTTTCGTGCGGCCGAACAAACGCGGGCCGAAGCCGATCGCGAACTCGAGGACCTTCATGCCAAGCAGGCGCGCCGTGAAGTAGTGGCCGAACTCGTGGACGGCGACGATCAGCGTGAACGTCAGGAGGAAGAGCACGAGCGTGCGCGCTCCGTCGAGCAGATTCATCCGAGCACCGGCTGTTCGGCGAGCGCCTCGCGCACCGAGCGATCGATCTGGAGGATCTCGCGCAGGTCGGGCGCGTACGCGCGTGCCGCGGCTCCGAGGCTCGCGCCTCTGCGCAGCAGCGGAGCGATGTCGTTCCAGCCGATCTCGCCGCGCAGGAAACGCTCGACCGCGATCTCGTCCGCGGCAGAGAGGCCGATCATCGCGCCGGCGTTGCCGGTCCGCGCGGTGTCGAGCACGGCCGCCAGCGCCGGATAACGGTGGAGGTCCGGCGCGCCGGCAAAGCGCAGCGTGCGTGCGACAAGCCAATCGAGCCGGCGGGCGGGCGACGGCAAGTGTTCCCACAGCAGCGCGTACTGGATGGGTAGGCGCATGTCCGGCTCCGCGAGCTGCGCCTTCACGCTGCCGTCGGCCAGCTCCACGAGCGCGTGCACGACGCTCTCGGGGTGCAGCACGATCTCGATCTGGTCGTAGGGCAGGTCGTAGAGCCAGCGGGTCTCGATGACCTCGTAGCCCTTGTTCGCGAGCGTCGCCGAATCGATGGTGACCTTCGGTCCCATCTTCCACGTCGGGTGACGCAGCGCCTCGTCAGCCGTCACCTTCGCGAGGTCCGCGATCGGTCGCTCGCGGAACGGTCCGCCGGAGGCCGTGAGGAACACACGTTGGACGTCCGTCCGCCGTTCGCCGGCGAGGCACTGCCAGAGGCCGCAGTGCTCCGAGTCGACCGGGCGCAGCATCTCTCCGGCGCCGCCGGCCAGCGGCGCGATGAGATGGCCGCCGGTGACGAGCACCTCCTTGTTGGCGAGCGCGACGCGCTTACCCGCATCGAGAGCGGCGATCGTGGGCGCGAGGCCGGCGATCCCGGGCGTGGCGACGAGTACGAGGTCGACGTCGTCGCTCGTGGCCAGGTCGACCAGCGCGTCATCGCCATCGCGCGACTGGACTGCCGTGAGCGATGCGCCCGTTTCGCGAGCGATCTCAGCGAGCGCCCGCGCATTGCGCGCTGAGGCGATCGCGGTCACGCGCAACCGGTCGGGATGCGCGGCCACGACGTCGAGAGCCTGCCGCCCGATGGAGCCGGTCGCGCCGAGGATGGCCAGACGTGTCACCACAGACCCATCATCCCATTCCCCACCCGGCCCTCTACTGACGGGCCAGCGCAAGTACCAGCGCGACCGCCGGCGCGACGAAGATCAGGCTGTCGATACGGTCGAGCACGCCGCCATGCCCTGGGAAGAGCGTTCCCGAGTCCTTCGCGCCGGCGGCCCGCTTGATCGCCGACTCGAAGACGTCGCCAGCGAAGCCGACGGGTCCAACAAGCGCCGCGATAAGCAGCGATGGACCAGTGCGAAGACCGGCGGAGACCGCGATGAGCAGCGCGACGATGGCCGCAGCGCCGAAGCCAGCAAGCGTGCCTTCCCAGGTCTTCCCTGGGCTGATCGAGGGCACGATGCGACGCCTGCCGATGCGCGAGCCGACGAGGTACGCGACCGAGTCTGCGACCCACGTCGGCACGAGCGCGAGCAGCAGCCACACCGGGAGGTCGCCCAGCCAGCCGCGTGTCGCGCCCGCGCCGGCCAGCCACAGATCGATCATGAAGCCGAAGCCCCAACCGAGATACAGCGAGCCACCGAGTGTGACGAGCGCGCCAAGCAACCCGGGCGTGCGACGGCCGCGAGCGGCCTGCGCGACGAACATGAGAATGGCGACGACGCCGAACGACGTGATGATCGCGAGCGCCATGACCACCCCGACCGCCTGCGCGAAGTGCGCGAGCATGAATGCCAGCGTGAAGAAGACTCCGATCGACCACGGCTGGTAGGGGCGATACCGGAAGAGCGCGCGCAGCTCGATGTAGCCGAGTACCGCAAGGATCGCGACGAGCACCGCGAAGATCGGCGACGGGGCGAAGAGCGCCGCGAGCACGACAACCGCGTAGACCAGCGCCGTGATCGTGCGGCGCTCGAGGTCGGCCGTCCCTGCCGGCCTGCCGCTACCGTCCAAAGCGTCGCTCGCGCTGCGCGAAGGACGCGATGGCCGCGTCGAGGTCGCTCACAGAGAAGTCCGG
>JANMWW010000227.1:0-2331 GCA_031394155.1 Chloroflexota bacterium
TCGCGGCCCGCGAGCAGCGGCTCGCCCTCGCTGGCGCGACCGAAGCCGACGCTCGTGCCGCGGTGCTCGAGGTGTTCGACCGCGAGGCCGTCGACCTCGTCGGTGGTCGGGTGGAACGCTGCGGTGTCCGTGGGCTGGGCCTCCCCGTCGCGCTTGGGCGCGACCGGCGCCGGCGGGCGCTCGTTCGCCGGCGCCGCGATCGGGAGTGCGCACTCCCCGCGTCCGTAGAACGCGTCCGCCGCTCCATGGCAGCCGTACTCGCGCGCGCAGCGCGCGAGCTGGCGCACGAGCCGGTCGCCCGGATGCGCCCGCAATCCCTCGGTTACCTTCGCGGCGACCTCCGCCTTCGGATAGCGCACGCGATCGTGCTCCTCATCGCGCTCGATGGCGATCGCCGCTGTCACGAGCGCGCCGCTCTCATCCGCAGCGACAGCCGCGTAGGGACGCGGCGCCAGGTCGGGCTTTCCGGGTTCATCGACGTACGCCGGGATCAGCGTTCGCAGGTACCCCGGCGGCAGGAGCGCCGTCGCGGTCAAGCGGCCCGCGCCGAGCCGGCGGGGTCGTCCGCTTCGCTCGGACGCAAGCGCCTCGCGCTCGATCGGAAAGATCTCGGCGTCCGTAGGCAGGGGGATCGCGTGCTCGAATTGCACCGTCCGTGCGCCATCGAAGGCGAGCGCGGGGTGATCGGCGACGAGGATCCGGCCGCTGCGGTCGGCGTGGACAGCGCGGTACACGGATCGAGCATAAGAAGGCGTCAGCGAAGTGCCGTGCGAGCTAGTACGCGAGCGGGTTTACCGCGACTCCATTGACCTTGAGCTCCCAGTGGACGTGAGGGCCTGTGGTGACACCGGTCATGCCGATGGCGGCGATGGGCTGGCCACGGACGACGCTCTGGCCGGCGCTCACGTATACGGAGCTCGTGTGGTAGTAGCAGGTCTGGAGGCCCTCCGAGTGCTGCACGCAGACGCGCAGCCCGCCGACGGCGACCCAGCCGGTGGCGACCACAACGCCGTCGTCCGAGGCCATGATCGCGGTGCCGTACGGCGCGGCGAGGTCGACGCCGGTGTGGCCCCACCAAAAGTACTGCGTGAACACGCCGTTCACCGGCAGGGCGAGGCGTCCGGTCCGCGCCGGAAGCTGAGCCGGCGCGGGGATCGAGATCTGCGAGAACTCGTTGCGCTTGAGCGCCGGCACTTCCGCGCCCGGGACGAAGACGAGCTGGTCGGTCGCGAAGTGTTCGGGCTCGAAGTACAGGCGGTTGTAATTCATGATGACGGCCGGCTCGACCCTGAACTTCTGCGCGACGCTGGCGATCGTGTCGCCGTCCTTGACGAAGTAGAGCGCGCCGCGTCCCGGAGGGATCAGCAGAGTCTGGCCGACGCCGAGGGCCGCGCCTTCTTCGGTGATGCCATTGGCGTACGCGAGATCTTCGAGCGCGACATCCTGTGCCTTGGCGATCGTGGCGACGGTGTCGCTCTTCGCGACCTTGTATTCGACGACTGGGCGAACGTCCTGCGCTGCGACCGTGACGATGCTCCGTGATCCAGCGACGAGTCCGCGCGCGGCTGTCGATACGCGCGCGCCGGCGTCGTCCGAGACGCTCGTCAGCGAGGCAGCGACGGGGGCCGGCTCAGGCGCGCTCTTCGCGCCAAGTCCACCCGCGACGGAGTAGGGGAGCGACAGGACGAGGAGCGCGGTCGCGACATTGAGGACGAAACGCAGACCGCGTGGTCCGACGGCGGCGGCGGCGAATGCCGGAATCTGGTTTCCGAACAGCTCGACGGCGCCGAGGGAAAGGTCTCGCCCGAGTGAGCGAGCGTCACATCCGACCTGCCGAAGCAGACGATCCGCAACGAGTCGCGGCGCTGGCGTCGCATGCGGATAGCGGCTGTGCGCCGTCAAAACCCCGAACCCCTCCCCAAAATCACACGAACTTGTACGAAATCCGTACTCGGTTCGACCAGACCGGTGGCCACCATAGCCGATGGCCACGGTCCTGTGTCAACCCTGACATTTGGGTCACGGCTCGGTAACACGACCGCTTCTGCTACCCGATTGATCACCGAGTTTGCGGAGGTACAGAGGCCTCCCTACGCTTACGCCGGTGCCCGACTACAACCTGTCCTATGTCTATGTCTTCGCCTTTTTCGTGGTCGGAGCGGGGCTCGTCAGCGTGATGATGCTGCTCTCCCACCTGCTCGCTCCGTTCAAGCCGACCCGCGAAAAGCTCCGTACGTATGAGTCCGGAGAGGAGCCGGTGGGGCAGGCCTGGGGCCGCTACCCAACGCACTTCTACATCTTTGCCTTGCTCTTCGTGGTCTTCGACGTCGA
>JANMWW010000210.1:0-10727 GCA_031394155.1 Chloroflexota bacterium
ACGTCGCCCTTGTACTGATCCGTCGCGGTGACGATGGTCCCGTTCTTGATGAGGAGAGTCATGGCCCTAGACCAGCTCTGTCAGTCCACCGTAGCTGTCGGGCCGCCGGTCCCGGTAGAACTGCCACGTATCGCGGACCACCCGCACGAGATCCATGTCCAGGTCTGCGACCAGGAGCTCTTCCTTGGTGTCCGAGGCCTGCGCGATGATCTTCCCGCGCGGATCGGCGAAGTAGGACGAGCCGTAGTAATCGTTCGGGCCGAACTCCTTCTCCACTCCGACCCGATTGATCGTGCCGACCCAGTAGCCGTTGGCGATCGCGTGCGCGGTCTGCTCGATGCCCCACAGATGCATGGAGAGCCCGCGGGAGGTCGCTGACGGGATGAACACGAGCTCCGCGCCGTGGAGCCCGAGCATGCGTGCGCCCTCCGGGAAATGACGGTCGTAGCAGATGTAGACGCCGACCTTGCCGACCGCGGTGTCGAACACCGGGTAGCCCATGTTGCCCGGGCGGAAGTAGAACTTCTCCCAGAACCCCGGCAGGTGCGGGATGTGCGTCTTGCGATATTTGCCGAGGTACTTCCCGTCGGCGTCGATCACCGCGGCGGTGTTGTAGTAGACGCCGGGCTGGTCCTCTTCGTACATCGGGACGATGAGCACCATGCCGTGTTTCTTCGCGCGCTCTTGCATCGCCTTTGTCGTCGGGCCATCAGGGATCTTCTCGGTATAGGCGTAGCCCTTGCGGTCCTCGACCTGGCAGAAGTACGGCCCGTAGAAGAGCTCCTGCAGGCACATCACCTGGGCGCCCTGCTTGGCGGCGTCATCGATGTACTTCAGATGCTTGGAGACCATCGAATCCTTGTCGCCCGTCCAGGAGGTCTGGACCAGCGCCGCCTTCACTATCGCCATACCTGCCCCCTTCGCTGAGGGCCCAAGGTTAGCGCGCCTTGCGCGCGGCGCGCTTCTGCCGCTCCCGGAAGTCACGGACCTTGTTTCGACTCCCGCACGTGTTCATGTCGCACCAACGCCGGCTGTGATTCTTCGTGCGGTCGACGAAGAGCCAGGCGCATGTGTCATCGGCGCACTCGCGCAGGTGGGCACGATCCACCTCGCTCGTGAGCACATCCGCCGCGGCGGATGCGATCGGCCAGAGGGGTCGTAGGAGCTCGTCTGTTTCGGTCCATTCCCACGCGTGACCAGCACTTGTCTTCACCATCTCTCGACGCGCGAGAGCCTCAGCAGCTTCCGCAGCGATCAGCTCCACGTCCTCACGCGCGGGTTCCTTGTCCTGTGCGATGCGCGCGAACCCGCGCCAGATCGCCTCACGAAGCGCGACTCCCCGACGATGTATCTGCGTGGCTTTCTCGGGTCGGCTTTCGGCTTCGGCGATGAGGCGCTTTGCCTCGGAGGGCCGCAGTGCTCCTGCCTGGCGTGAGAACTCGACCAGATCCGCGTATGTCTGGATGTGCTCGTGAGCCGGGCCCTCGTAGCGGCCGCTGCGTGTATTCGTGAAGTCGGCCGAGAGATCGCCGCCGATGTATTCGAAGCCGTGATCGAGGATCGTGATGGTGTGCTGCATGTAACGTTCAAAACCGCCTTTAGTGGTTGACATGCGAAATCGTACGTCGTAGGGTCAAGCGTGTCAAGAACCGGCAAACGGTCAATAGCCGGTGACAGCAAAGAGGTCCGAAATGGAGCTGCTCATCGCACTCGGCGCGTTCGTTCTGGTTGACGTCCTCGCCATCCGCTACGGCATGGACAGCCGGCCGCTGCCGGACACCAAGACCAAGGAAGAGCGGGCCGCTATCCGAAGCGGCAACTAATCGCGAAGGAGACGTGTCATGGCAACTGTTCTAGGGCGGTTGTTAGGCGGGGAGCTGCCCGGTGGCAGCGAACCGGTCGGCGAGGTCGAGAGCCTCGTCGATGGCCTTGACCCCCAGACGGATCTCGTCCTCGCTGACGGTGAGCGGCGGCGCGATGAACAGCATGTTCCACCGGTTAAGGACGTAGACGTCGCGTGACATGAGCGCGTTCTTGATCGCGTTCTGCAGCTTCGCCGACGGACCGTTCCAGCGCTCGAGCATTTCCTTGGTGCCGCGGTCCTTGACGAGCTCGATCCCGATGAACAGACCCTTGCCGCGTACATCGCCGACCGAAGGGTGCCGCGCGGCGATCGTGCGCAGCTCCTTCATGAGGAGCTCCCCCATCTTCGCGCCGCGCTCGATCAAACGCTCGTCGCGGTACGCGTTGATCGTCGCGACGCCGGCGGCGCACGCAAGCGGGTGTCCGGCGTACGTGAGCCCAGCCCAGAGGACGTTGGTGTCGAAGTGCTTGGCGATCGGCTCGTCGACGATGACCCCGCCGAGCGGCACGTAGCCTGAGTTCACGCCCTTGGCGAACGTGATCATGTCGGGCACGACGCCCTCGTGCTCCGCCGCGAACCACTTGCCGGTGCGGCCAAAGCCGGTCATGACCTCGTCGAGGATCAACAGGATGCCGTGCTGATCGCAGAGCGAACGCAGCCCGCGGAGGAATCCCTCGGGCGGGACGATGAGCCCGCTGCTGCCGACGATCGGCTCGAGGAAGATCGCCGCGACGTACTGCGGTCCCTCGTACCAGAGGACCTCTTCGACATGCGCGAGCGCCTTCTGCGCATCGGCACCGAACACCGAGCGATACGGATCGGGATTGAGGAACCGCACGATGCCAGTGATGCCGGGCTCGTTGGCCCAACGGCGGTTGTCGCCGCCCAGGCTCATCGCGCCCTGCGTCTGCCCATGGAACGAGCGCCATTGCGTCAGGACCTTGTGCCGGCTGGTGTACATGCGCGCGATGCGCAGCGCGTGCTCGTTCGCCTCGCTGCCGCCGGTGGTGAAGAGCGTCTTAGTCAGATCGCCGGGCGTGACTTCGGCCAGGAGCCGCGCGAGCTCCGCGCGATTCTCCTCACCGAACGAGGGCGTCACGTAGCAGAGGCGCTCGGCCTGTTCCTGGATCGCCTTTACGACCTTCGGGTGGCCGTGGCCGAGGTTCACGTTGATCAGGCCCGAGGAGAAGTCGAGGATCCGGCGCTGGCCTGAGTACAGCCACGAGCCTTCCGCCCGGTCGATGACCACCTGCGAGAGCGCGCCCTGCGCCGACCAGGAGACGAAGACGTGCTCGCGGGTCTCGCGAGCGATCTCCCCTGCGTCGACCGAGCGCTTCGTGTCCAGCGCCATGGGCGGAGTGTACGTCGCAAAGCGGACAGACCGGCGCAGGGAATACCCTCAGGAAGATGAAGTTCGGTGCCACGCTCTGGCCGCAGAACACTTCCTGGGAGGCGATCCGCGACGCGGCGATCGTCGTCGACAGCGTCGGCTTCGAGACGCTCTGGACCTGGGACCATTTCTACGCGCTGGCCGGCGAGGAGGAGAAGCCGAACTTCGAGTCGGCCACCCTGCTCGGCGCACTTTCGCCGCTGACCAAGAGAGCGAAGCTCGGCGCGCTCGTGCAGGGCGTGACCTACCGCCATCCGGCGTTGATCGCGAACATGGCCGCGACGCACGACCACCTGTCAAATGGTCGCGCGATCTGCGGCATCGGCGCCGCCTGGAATCAGACCGAGCACAAGGCGTACGGCATCGACCTCGGCACACCCGGGGAGCGCTCGCGCCGCTTCGCGGAGGCTGCGAAGATCGTCCGCGCGCTGCTCGACGGCGAGCGCGTGACTTATGAGGGCAAGTACTACAAGCTCGCGAACGCGGTGCTCAACACGCGGCCGATCCAGAAGCGCCTGCCGATCATGATCGGTGGGGGCGGCGAACAGAAGACACTCCGCACCGTGGCGAAGTACGCGGACATGTGGCACGCGTTCGGCGCACCCGAGGTGATGAAGCACAAGATGGATGTCCTGCGCGAGCACTGCACCGAAGTCGGTCGCGACTTCGCGCAGATCGAGGTGTGGGGCGGCCAGTGGATCTGCGTGCGTGATGATGCCGAGGAGGCGCGGCAGGTCCTCGACGAGATCCGCACGCACCACCCGCCGATGAATCCGCCGAATGCGATCATCGGGAACCCCGACGAAGTGGCCGCGAAGCTGAAGCAGTGGTGGGACGTCGGCGTCCGCGGCTTCATCCCGGGCTTCGCGTATCCCTACGACATGGTCACCATCGAGCGGCTCGCGAAAGAGGTCCGCCCGAGGCTCGCGAAGCTCATCGGCTAGCTCAACGCCGTGCGGACAAGCTGTCGATCGCGGACTGCAGGCGCATCTTCGCCTCGGCGGCGATCGGTCGCAGCCTCTCGTTCCCCGCGACCTCGAGCGCGCGCTCCGGGTCGAGCGCCTCGATGACGCTGCCGCCGTCTGACTCGTAGACGATGACGTTGCACGGAAGCAGGAGGCCGATCTCGAGCTCCTCCTTGAACGCCTGCTCCGCCAGCGCCGGGTTGCACGCCCCGAGGATCACGTAGGGCCGGAAATCGATCCCACGCTTCTCCTTGAGCGTCGCCCGCACGTCGATCTCAGAGAGGACCCCGAAGCCCTGCTCCTTGAGCGCCGCCTTCGCGGCTTCAACGGCCTGCGCGTATGGCAACGATGTCTTCGTCCCGAACCCGTAGCTCACTTGCTCGCTCATGGTCTTCTCCTCATTTGCGCGGTCCTCAGCGACGCGGAACTGCGTCATCGTCGCGCGATCCTCAGAGCCGCCTGCCGGCCTCCCTTGAGCCTATGCGAGCGAGTGCGGGCTCGAATACTGCATCGTCATCCCGGGCGGCGTAGACCTCACGAGATCCGGTCGCGCGCATCGATCACGAGTCGGCCGCAACCTGCACGTCATGCGGCTCCATCGTTCCCGGCTCAGCTCGCCTGCATGCGTGCTCGCATCGGTGCTGATAGCGTTGATGTCGCCCAATGAAGATCGGTGTCCCGAAGGAGACCATGCCCGGCGAGGCCCGCGTAGGCCTCGTTCCCGAAACCGTCGGGCGGCTCGTGAAGGCGAACAACACCGTCATCGTCGAGCGCGGCGCCGGCACCGCGTCGGCGTTCACTGACGACGCGTACGAAAAGGCCGGCGCGCAGCTCGTCGATAACGCCTTCGACGCGGAGCTCGTCGCGAAGGTGCAGAAGCCCAGCGACGCCGAGATCGGCAAGCTCCGCTCCGGCACGACACTCATCGCGTTCCTGTCCCCGCTCACGAATCACGATCTCGTGAGCAAGCTCGCGTCGGCTGGCGTGACCGCCCTTTCGATGGACGCGATCCCGCGCATCACCAGAGCGCAGCCGATGGACGCGCTGTCGTCTCAAGCGACAGTCGCTGGGTACAAAGCCGTGCTCCTCGCGGCCGCCGCGCTCCCGAGGTTCTTCCCGATGCTCACCACCGCCGCCGGCACGATCGCCCCGGCAAAGGCGCTGATCATCGGCGCCGGCGTCGCCGGCTTGCAGGCGATCGCGACCGCCCGTCGCCTTGGCGCGGTCGTCGAGGCGTTCGACACGCGCCCGGTCGTAAAGGAACAGGTGCAGTCGCTCGGCGCGAAGTTCCTTGAGATCGATCTCGGTGAATCCGGCGCCGGCGCGGGCGGCTACGCAAAGGAGCTCTCCGAGGACGCCCACCGCAAAGAGGTCGAGCTCCTCGCGAAGGCGGCACGCGAGAACGACATCATCATCACCACAGCGGCGATCCCCGGGCGCAAGGCGCCGGTGCTCATCACGAAGGAGATGATCCCGACGATGAAACCAGGTTCGGTCATCGTCGACCTCGCGGCCGAGACCGGCGGCAACGCCGAGCTCACCGAGGCCGGCAAGACGATCGTCGTGCACGGCGTGACGATCATCGGCCAGCTCAACATCCCGTCATCGATGCCGTTCCACGCGAGCCAGATGTACTCGCGCAACATCGCGAGCCTGCTCGGCCTCATGTTGAAGAAGGACGGCACGTTCGATCTGAACATCAGCGATGAGGTCGTTAAGGGAACCGTCATCACGCACGGCGGCCAGGTGGTGCACGAGGCGACGCAGAAGGCGATGCAACCTGTGGCGGCACGGGCTTGAACGACCTGCTGCTCGGCGCCTACATCTTCATCCTCGCGATCTTCGTGGGGAACGAAGTGATCTCCAAGGTCCCATCGACGCTGCACACGCCGCTGATGTCGGGCGCGAACGCGATCCACGGCATCATCGTCGTCGGCGCGATGCTCGTCGCCACGGCCGTGCCCGGACCGATGGGCACGGTCCTCGGTTTTCTCGGTGTCGTGCTCGGCACGATCAACGTCGTCGGCGGATTCGTCGTGACCGACCGCATGCTCCAGATGTTCCGCGCGCGTCCCCGTCAGGCCAAGCAAGCGGAGAAGAAGTAGTGGAGCAGCTCCGCGAGCTGGTCCCGTGGATCTACTTCCTCGCGGCGATCACCTTCATCCTCGGCCTGAAGGGCCTCTCCGGTCCGACGACCGCCCAGATGGGAAACCGCATCGCCGCAGGCGGCATGTTGCTCGCGGTCATCGCGACGTTCCTCGAGAGCCAGGTCGCCTCGGCATGGCTGCTCATCGTGCCGGCCATCGCGATCGGCACCGCGATCGGCTTCATCGGCGCGCGCCGCGTGCCGATGACCGCGATGCCGCAGATGGTCGCCATCTTCAACGGTGCGGGCGGCGGCGCTGCCGCGCTGGTCTCGGTGCAGGAATACCTGCGCGCCACGTCCGCGGGCACCGTCGGGATCGGCGAGGTGATCGCGATCCTCCTCGGTCTGATCATCGGTGGCGTTTCGTTCTCGGGCAGCGCGGTCGCGTTCGGGAAGCTGCAGGGCCTCATCGATGCGAAGGCCTTCAAGTACGCAGGTCAGCAGCTCGTCACTGGCGGTCTCTTCGCTCTGATGGCGCTCGGCGCTCTCCTGCTCATCGCGGACGCGGCGAGCTGGCTCAACGTGCCGAACGAGCTCGTGCTCGCGCTCGTCGGGCTCATCTCCCTGGCGTTCGGCGTCGCGCTCGTCATGCCCATCGGCGGCGCGGACATGCCGGTCGTCATCTCGCTCCTCAACGCGTACACCGGCCTGGCCGTCGCGATGGCGGGCTTCTCGATCGGCAACCAGATGCTGATCATCGCCGGCACGCTCGTCGGCGCGTCAGGCACATTGCTCACCCGCCTCATGTCGAAGGCCATGAACCGCAGCCTCGCGAACGTCCTGTTCGGCGCGTTCGGGGCGGCCACCGCCGCGACGGCAGGAGGAGCGAAGACCGACGACGGCCGCTCGGTGCGCGAGATCAGCGCCGAGGACGCCGCGATCCAGCTGGGCTACGCGCAGAGCGTGATCATCGTGCCGGGCTACGGCCTGGCCGTGGCGCAGGCGCAGCACGGCGTGCGCGAGCTGGCGGATCTGCTCGAGGCGAAGGGCATCGAGGTCCGCTACGCCATCCATCCGGTCGCCGGTCGCATGCCCGGCCACATGAACGTGCTCCTCGCGGAGGCGAACGTGCCGTACGAGAAGCTGTTCGACATGGAGCAGATCAACGACGACTTCCAGCGCGCCGACGTCGCGCTGGTCATCGGCGCGAACGATGTCACGAACCCGGCCGCGCGAGCCGACAAGTCGAGCCCGATCTATGGCATGCCGATCCTCAACGTGGATCAGGCGCAGAACATCATCGTGATCAAGCGATCGATGAAGCCGGGGTTCGCCGGCATCGACAACGACCTGTACCTCGATCCGAAGACGGGCATGCTGTTCGGCGACGCGAAGGAAGCGGTCGGTCGCGTCGTCAGCGAGCTGAAGAAGGCGGGCTGACCGAAGCGCGACCCCGGTCGGTCGCGAAGAGCACGCGACGACCGAAGCGGCTGTTCACGAGGCCAATGCCGCCGATGACCAGCGCGGTGCCCACGATGATCCGGCCATCGAGTGGCTCCTGCAGCACCACAAAGCCGAGGATGATCCCGACGACCGGCAACACGTAGGCGACGAGCGTGGTGCGCGTCGCGCCCCATCGGCTCAAGAGGCGGAAGAAACAGAGATAGGCGACGCCGGACCCGAACACTCCGAGCATGGCCATCGCGAAGACCGATTGCGCTCCGGGCCGCGCGGTCCATGGATGCTCGAGCAGCAGCGCGAACGTGGCGGAAACCAGGAACGCGAACGTCACCTGGAAGACCGCCGGGATGAGTGGCGCGACACCGCGCACGTTGCGCCGCGCGTACACCGCGCCCGCCCCGTAGCACATGGCCGCGCCGACGAGCGCGAGGTCGGCGATCAGGCTCGATCCGTTGCCGGTCAGCTCGCGACTCGTGAGCACGACCACGCCGATGAAGCCGATGGCCAGACCGACGACCGCGTTGACGCGCAGTGGCTCGTCGTGGATGAACAGCGGCGCGAGCACGACCGTGAAGAGCGGGACCATCGACGTCAGCACCGCGGCGAGGGATGACTCGACACGCTGTTCGGCCCAGGTGATGAGCAGGAACGGGATCGCGATGTTGATCAGTCCCATGACGAAGAGGTGGCCGTAGATGCGGCGCTGACGCGGGAGCGGCTGGCCGCGCAGGCGCAGCACCGTCCAGAGGAGCGCCGCGCCGATCCCCAGGCGCACCGCGACGAGCGTGAAGGTCCCGAAATCGTTCACCGCGATCTTGATGAACAGGTAGCTCGATCCCCAGATCAGGCCGAGCGCGAAAAAGACCAGCCAGTCGGACCTAGAAGAGCTGTTCGATGTCATCGAGGTGCTCCTTGCGGTGGAGCGCACGCGACAGGTTGAACGGCGGGCCGCCGGTCGCGCGGATCTTCGCGAGCATCTCATCGCTGAGCGCCTTCACTTTGCCGTCGGCCTCTTCCGCGAGCCGCAGCGCGAGATCGGCAGCGATGCGCGGCGGGAGCGCGAGGCACAACGGTTTCGCCGCGTCGTTCACCGCCTCGACGTTCTCGTGCTCGTATGGCGTCGGCGCCGCGCCGCGCGCCCACGTGTCGAGCCAGTAGATCGCTCGCGCATCCCAGTACGCGGCGTGCGCTAGCACGGCCGCGACCGTCCATCCACCGGGCATCAGGCGCGCGAGATCCGCGTCGCTCAGTCGCCTCACGAGTCTGCGCAGACGCTCCCGCTCCCCGTCGGTCTCTTTGTCGTGCGAGCGATCTTCGGTCATGCCTATCGCAGCGGAACGTGTCGTCGCGGGAACCGCGGCGTCGGCGCGGGCTTCGCGAGCGTCGCGCGGTCGACGTTCTGACACTCCGGGCAATACCAGGACTTGCGGATGTCGTCGCCGGGATGCCAGCCCTGCTCGACGGTCGTGCCGCATTCGTAGCAGGGAAAGCCCGCACGCTCGTCGACCCACATAAGCTCGTCGTGCTTCAGTGAGAAGTGAGTGCGACGCTGTCCGCCTTCGCGATTGAGGCGGATGAGCGTGCGGGCGTGGCCGACGATCTCGCGTAGCTTCTCATCGTCGAGGTCGCGGACCTGCGCCCACGGCGAGGTCTTCCCGAGGAACAGCGCCTCGACCTTGTAGACGTTGCCGATGCCTGAGATGACCTTCTGGTCGAGCAGCGCGGTCGCGACGTCTCGATCCGGCAGGGCCCGCAGGCGGCGGAGCGCCTCGTCCATGTCGAATTCATCGCGGATGATGTCGGGCCCGAGCGCGCTCACGATCGGATGAAGACCGAGCTCTTTCGCGGTCAGCAGCTCAACGATCGGCGGGTGGAAACATGGTGCGACGACGGTCTCGGTGCGGATGACGACTCGCGCCTCTGACTCTGGCTCCCACCACCGCTCACCCGGTCGATACACGTGCCACGTCCCGCTCATCTTCATGTGCGTGTGCAGCACCACCTCGCTCGGCGTGCCGAAATGGATGAAGAGATGCTTGCCATTCGACTCCACCTTCGTCACGGCGCTGCCGACGATCTCCTCGCGACCCGCGGCTGCGCTGACCTTCGGATGCGCGATTTCGAAGCCCGTGACCACCTGACCGGCGAGAACTCTGCGCAGCACCACCGCCGTGCGGTGGATCGTGTCGCCCTCAGGCACTGCGCTTGAGATAGCCGCGCGGCGTGCGCGCGAACCCGGCGACCCGCAGCGGCTCGGCCATCGGCGACTCATCGATCGGCGCACCATCGACCTCATCGATGAAGAAGGGTGCACCGTGTGCCTTCGCAGCTTCTGCAGCGAGCGCCTTTGCGATGAGCGCGCGCGTGCGCGCGACATCGACGGCCTCACCTTCGGTGAACGTCAGCAGCGCGCGCTCTCCCCACGGGACCGCGCGCGATCCGGATGACGATGGCCGATCCTTCGCGAGCCACGCCGCGAGCACGCCATCGATGAGAACGACGAGCGCACCTGCGGACCGCATAGGCCGGCGGGTGCTGAGTGCACCTGGGCGGTCATCGTCCGCGCGTTCGTCGGACGGTCCCACTTCGGACACATCGGTCCGATTGTTTGGCCAACTGAGCGCCGCTCCGTACGGATTCGCCGGATCGGTCGCAGCGATCGTGACGATCTTCGGCTCGGCATCGGGATCCGGCTCGCGCAGCGTGCGCAGGCGATCGACCGCGCCGGGCAGCGCGAACTGTGCGGCACCTCGACCGGCGACGAAGTACCCGCGGCGCACGCGGCCCGCCTCCTCCATCGCGCGCAAGACGCCGTATACGGCAGCGAATCCGCCGAGCGTCTCCTCGTTCTGCACGACCTCGCGCGTGATCACGCCGTAGCGGTCGAGCAGCTGGCGCACGCGCGCCGTGAGACGCTCGGTCGCGGTCAGCCGTTCGTCGCGATACGACGACACCAGCGAC
>JANMWW010000245.1:0-5342 GCA_031394155.1 Chloroflexota bacterium
TGCATCTTGGACGAGCCCGTAGAACTCCTGCTGGTGCAGGGGATCGAGGCCGCTGGTCGGCTCGTCGAGGATGAGGAGCGCCGGCTTGTGCGCGAACGCCAGAAGGAGCGCGAGCTTCTGCTTGTTCCCGTGCGAGTACTCCCGGTACTTGCGTGACAGATCGAGGTCGAGCCGTTTCGCGACGCTCGCGACCTCGGCGTCGTCCACGTCGCCGCGCAGACCCGCGAGGTACGCGACGATCTGCGTGCCGCGCCATCCGCCGAACTGCGGGAGCTCGCCCGGGACGTAGCCGACCCTCTTCTTGACCGCGACCGCGTCGCGATCCGCGTCCAGGCCGAAGACCCTGGCCGACCCTCGCGTCGCGTGGGTCATGCCCATCAGGAGCTTGATCGTCGTCGTCTTCCCCGCGCCGTTCGGGCCGAGGAAGCCGAGGACCTCGCCCTCATTCACCGCGAGATCGAGGTCGAAGATGCCCCGCCCGCTCCCGAAGTCCTTCGTCAGGCCCGTCGTCTCGATCGCCTTCGTCATGCCGATCTCCTCCTCTGTGTCCGGCGTGCGATCGCCGGCGCCTGGTTCTGGGTCCGGCGCGCGAGGGCCGGCGCCTGCGCGAAGACGCCCTCGAGCGCTCCCGTCATCGCCGTGATCTTCCGTTTGACAGAAGGTGTGCCCGCGACCCGGGCTCCCTCATGGAGCCGGTCGAAGAACGCCATGGTCTGCGCCGTCCGCGCTGCGATGATCGCGTACAGGTCGTACAGCGCGTCGTAGCGCAATCGCCTCGTGCCTCCGCCGTCGCCGAACATGCGCGCCATACCGAACTGCACGAGCTGCCGTGTCGCGACGCTCGCGCCGCTCTTGGCGACGTCCAGGTCGGTTGCGATCTGGTCGAGGGTCGCGGGGGTCGGCCGGAGCAGCAGGTAGGCGTACACGCGACCCGTGGTACGGGGGAGGCCCCAGCCGACCATGAGCTGACCCATGTCCTCGATGAAGCGCTGCTGCTGCCTATTCATATTCGATATATTCAATCAGAACTGAACGCTGCGCCGAGCTGCTCGGACTGTCAAGCGCGTTCGAGGGTGAGCGTCGCGCGCGATACAAAAGGACTTCACAACTTCTCCATGAACACGTTGTAGCGTTGCTGACGTCATGTTGATCCGCCTGCTGCGCCGGCACCTGCCGCCCTACAGCCGTCCGGTGGCCATCGTGACCGTCCTCCTGCTCGTGCAGTCGATCGCCAACCTCTATCTGCCGAACCTCAACGCCGACATCATCAACAACGGCGTTTCGAAAGGCGACACCGACTACATCTGGGGGATCGGTGCGCTCATGCTCGTGGTGACACTGCTTCTCGGTGTGCTCTCCGTCGTGGGCGTGTACTTCGCCTCCCGGGCGTCGATGGGCGTGGGTCGTGACATCCGCGGCGCGGTCTTCGAACGCGTCCAGCGCTTCTCCGCGCGCGAGATGAATCGTTTCGGTACGGCTTCGCTCATCACGCGGAACACGAACGACGTGCAGCAGGTACAGCTCTTCCTGCAGATCGCGCTCACGATCCTGGTGAGCGCGCCGATCATGGCCGTCGGCGGCGTGATCATGGCGATCCGAGAGGATGCGACGCTCTCGTGGCTGCTCGTCGTCATCGTTCCGCTGATGGCCGGCATCATCGCTCTGTTGCTCGTGCGGGCTGTCCCGCTCTTTCAGGCGATGCAGGGCAAGATCGACCGCATCACCGCGGTCCTGCGCGAGCAGATCACCGGTGTCCGGGTGGTGCGAGCGTTCATCCGCGGACGCGCTGAAGAGGAACGCTTCGAGGCCGCGAATGCCGACCTCACCGACACCGCCCTTCGCGTGAACCGGATCTTCGTGATCGCGTTCCCGAGCCTGCTCGCGATCATGAACCTCTCGACCGTCGCGATCCTGTGGTTCGGTGCGCAGCTCATCGACAGCGGCGACATGCCGATCGGGAACCTGACCGCCTTCCTCATGTACATCTTCCAGATCCTGTTCGCTGTGATCACCGCCGTCTTCATGGTCATCCTCATCCCGCGCGCCGAGGCGAGCGCGCAGCGCATCCTGGAGGTGCTCGACACACCACCGTCGATCGTCGATCCGGCCGACCCGGTCCAACCGCGGCCGTCCGGGCTCGTGGAGCTCCGCGACGTCAGCTTCGCGTATCCGCACAGTGAGCGGCCCGTGCTCCAGGGCCTGTCCTTCGAGGCGCGCCCCGGGAAGACGACCGCGATCATCGGCGGCACCGGATCGGGCAAGACCACGGTCGTGAACATGCTCACCCGGAGCTTCGATGTCACGTCGGGCGCGGTCCTCGTCGATGGCGTCGACGTGCGCGCGCAGTCGCTGGCGCGGCTGTGGAGCCGAATGGCTCTGGTGCCGCAGGCGGCGTACCTCTTCAAAGGCTCCATCGCCGAGAACCTTCGCTTCGGAAAGGCCGATGCGACGGACGAAGACATCTGGCGTGCGCTGGAGATCGCGCAAGCCAGGGACTTCGTGTCCGCGATGCCCGGACAGCTCGACGCGTCGGTCGACCAGGGCGGCACGAACCTCTCGGGCGGTCAGCGCCAGCGGCTCGCGATCGCGCGAGCGTTCGTGAAGCGTCCAGCGATCTACCTCTTCGACGACTGCTTCTCCGCTCTCGACGCTGCGACCGACGCGCGTCTGCGCGCCGCGATGCGGAGCGAAGTGGCCGACGCGACGACGGTGATCATCGCGCAGCGCGTGAGCACGATCCTCCACGCCGACCACATCGTCGTCCTCGATGAAGGGCGCATCGTCGGCGTCGGCACCCATGCCGAGCTCATCCGGTCGAGTGCCGAGTATCGAGAGATCGTCGAGTCGCAGCTCGGGAGCGCCGCGGCATGATGATGATGGGGCGGCCGCAGGGCCGCGGGCGCCCCGGCGCAGCGGCACAGCGCGGCGGGTTCATGGGCATGAGCACGCCGGTCGAACGGTCGAAGGACTTCCGCGGGACGCTACGGAGACTGCTGGGGCGGCTGCGCCCAGAGCGGCTGACGATCGCGGTCGTCGCCGCGGTCGGCATCGGGAGCGTGGTGCTCAGCGTCATCGGACCGAAGATCATCGGCAACGCGACGAACGTGATCTTCGACGGCATCATCGGCAAGTCGCTCCCCGCCGGCATCACGAAGGCGCAGGCGATCGAATTGGTCCGCGCGCGCGGCCAGGATCAGCTCGCGAACATGCTCTCGGGGACGAATGCCGTGCCCGGCGTCGGCATCGACTTCACCCTGCTGGCGCAGATCCTGGCTTTCGCGACCCTCGTGTATGTCATGTCGTCTCTGCTCGCGTGGCTGCAGGGCTACCTGATGGCCGGCGTCGCGCAGCGCACCGTCTACGGGCTGCGTCGCGAGGTGGAGGAGAAGATGGGGCGGCTTCCGCTTCGCTACTTCGACAGCCACGCGCACGGCGACCTGCTGAGCCGCGTGACGAACGACATCGACAACATCGCGACGACGCTGCAGCAGGGGCTTTCGCAGCTGCTCACGTCATTCCTCACCGTCGTCGGCGTGCTCGTGATGATGCTGACGATCAGCCCGCTGCTCGCGGGCATCGCGATCCTGACGATCCCGCTCTCGTTCGTCGTGGTCGTGCAGATCGCGGGCCGCTCTCAGAAGGAGTTCATCGCGCAGTGGGCCGGGACGGGGGAGCTGAACGGTCACGTCGAGCAGATGCACAGCGGCCACGCCCTCGTGCAGGTCTTCGGCCGGCAGGCGAGCGCCATCGAGCAGTTCGAGGCGCTCAACGAGCGCCTGTATCGCGCGAGCTTCCGCGCACAGTTCCTGTCGGGGATCATCCAGCCGGCAATGCAGTTCCTGTCGAACCTCAACTACGTCGGCGTGGCTGTCGTCGGCGCGTTTCGCGTGTCCACCGGCGCGATGTCGCTCGGCGACGTCCAGGCGTTCATCCAGTACTCACGGCAGTTCACGATGCCGATCACGCAGATCGCCGCACAGGCGAACCTGCTCCAGTCCGGGCTCGCCTCCGCGGAGCGCGTCTTCGAATTCCTCGCGGCCCCGGAGGAGGAGCCTGACCGCGTGACGGCGGCGGCGCTGCCGGCCGCGCCCGGCCGCGTGACCTTCGAAAACGTTTCGTTCCGCTACGTCGCCGACAAGCCGCTCATCGAGGACTTCAACCTCGACGTGCGCAAGGGCGAGGCGGTCGCGATCGTCGGTCCGACCGGGGCGGGGAAGACGACCATCGTCAACCTGCTCATGCGCTTCTACGAGATCGACGGCGGCCGGATCCTCCTCGACGGCGTCGACACGCGCGACCTGCCGCGCGACACGGTCCGCCGCAATTTCGGCATGGTCCTGCAGGACACCTGGCTCTTCGCCGGCACGATCCGCGACAACATCGCATATGGCCGCGAAGGTGCGACGACCGATGAGATCGTCGCCGCAGCGACGGCGGCGCACGTTGACCAGTTCGTCCGCACGTTGCCCGATGGGTACGACACCGTCCTCGACGAGGACGGCTCGAACATCTCGGCGGGACAGAAGCAGCTGATGACCATCGCGCGGGCCTTCCTCGCGGATCCGAGCGTGCTCATCCTCGACGAGGCGACGAGCAACGTCGACACGCGGACCGAGGTGCTCATCCAGCAGGCGATGGCGCGGCTTCGCCACGGGCGGACGAGCTTCGTCATCGCGCATCGTCTTTCAACGATCCGGAATGCGGATGAGATCGTGGTCATGGACAAGGGCCGCATCGTCGAGCAGGGGAGCCACACCGACCTTCTCGAGCGCCACGGCTTCTACGCGAACCTCTACGAGAGTCAGTTCGCGGAGACCGTTGGCCCGGCTGCGGAGTTGGTTCCCAGCTCGATCTGATTCCCAGAGCGGGTGGCGGGAATCGGACCCGCGACGCAACTTTGGGAAAGTTGCACGTTACCACTACGCCACACCCGCGAAGACGTACATCATAGATTCCTCGCCGAGTCTTCTCCAACCGAAATCGCGCGCCGTCTTTCGACGGTGACAGGCAACACACCGCACGTCGCACTTCGCAATTTCTATCTGAACGTCGGTCCACTTGCGTTCCCAGATCAGACGCGAGACATCGTTTATCTTCAGCTCGCCGGCGCGGTGATCGAACTCAAGCAACACGGCATCGGTCTCACCGCAGTCGATGCAGGGATGCGTCGAGAGGTATTCAAGTCGGTAATTCTTCTTCGGATTCTTCCAACGCGTGCGTTTGCGAGCACGCGCGAGATACGCGTCGCGGTTGCGGCCATAATGCGCGCGGCTCGCCGCCGCGATACAGGTCAGACAGCGCGTCGACTGGCGACCTGTCTTCTTGTTCTTGATGCTGAACTG